>DASSVK010000067.1:0-3007 GCA_035706205.1 Nitrososphaeraceae archaeon
GGATAAAAATGAAATCGACTCTTCTAATTTTTTAATCTGCTCCTCCTTTTCATTTTGTCTATATCTTAATAGTTGATTTATGTCCTGTAATTCTTCAATCTTGGTTTGCAGGTCGGCTCCCTGTCTTTCAAGTTGTGGAACATTTAGAAATGTCAAATATGATTCAATCTTCTTGAATATCTCTGCTTTCTCGCTATCCTTCTTTCGCCAGTATGTTGACCCAGCATGACCAATCTGCCACTCGGAGTAATCTGCATAACCCAAATCGGATATTGTGGTTTTCACGTGACGTCTAAAAGAATGTAAAGTTATCGCTCGTCTATTTTCATTTCTGTCTTCTCTTGAACCCATTCCGATTCTATCTAGAGTTTTTGCAAATACTGCTACTAAATTATCATACAATACTTCTGGACTTGGTTTATTCACCTGATATAATGAGAAAACTAGTTCATCTGGATTTTTTTTCAGGAGTTCTATATTCAGTTATAGTCTTTCTAGTTCTTTTATCTTTATAACAAATTCTACGAGTTCTGTATTTGAAATCTAACCAGATTTTTATTTGATTTTGTACTTCTTTCGTTAAAAATACATATCTGTCTACTTTTGTTTTTGTATATTCTCCCCTGATAATCAACTTTGTAGGATTATCATTATTATTAGTATCAAAATCTTTTAACCGAATAGACAATGCTTCTGTTGCCCTCAAACCAGTTGAAGCCAATAACATTACATATGTTTTTAATCTTAAATCAGAACAACCATTTAAAATTTTGATAATGTCTTCCTTATCGATTGCTTCTTTATGTCTTAATATAGTTTTTGGGAATCTTACTTTTAATTTGAATTTCCTTGGACTAATCTCTATATCATTATATTCAAGAAAAGTTTTCACTGTTGTAATTTTATCTCTAAATGTTACTGATCCTATATAGTTATTTTTTAAAAATAGACAATAATCATTTAAAACATCATAAGGATCAAGCTCTCCATTTTTTAATTTTTTTACCAAGTTATCAATACTTATTTTTTTATTATCATATTGTTCTTGTTGTACGAATCTTTCAAAAGATAAAAGACGAGAATAATATTGTTTAGCAGTATTCTTATTTCGAATACTTACTTTTAATAAATTTGGCTGTTGATTCTGAATTTGAATTAATTTGTAATTTTGTAGTAACAATAGTAGTCAAAGATATGAAATAACTTTTACTAAAAGTAGAATATAATTTTATTGTATTTACTATGTTTTATGATGTGTAAATATTGTAATTATACTTATTTTTATTGTAAGATGGTATATAGCTAGAATATAAAATATAGATTAATTAATTGATTTAGATGAATAAAAAAGAAAAAGAGGATTTTAGTCCTAGGCAATACAATCAGTTGGATCGTTAAAATCTACCAATGTATTACCATTATTGTCTATTCCATCTGCACATAGAGGACCTCTTTCCTGTGCTGGTCGGTCAATTATTCCTGAATTTACCAGATCTTCTGTTATGGCACCGACCTGTTCTGGGGTTCCCCCTGCATCGCTTAAGAATTCTATTAGTCTAAAAGTTTCGTGCTGACTATTTGTAATACTAGCTAGACGGTCACTTAATGTTTCAATTGATGCTTCATTCGCAAACCTTAATAGCTTGCTAATTTGCCAGTCATTTAGAACTGAAAAGCAATCTTTACAAGTTTGTTCTAGTTGTGCTCCGACCAAAAATGATGGAGATGATAGGGCAATTGTTCCAGCTACCAGTACAATTGCTAAAAATATTGCACTAGTTATTTTTCTTGATACTATTTTACTATTCAATATTAAAATATATTATACTTCAATATATTTATAATACGTCAGAGGAATAAAGACTTTTGGAATATAAAGTTGTAATATTTGATTTTTATAATATTAACTACAATAATATAAATATGATGAATTATATAGTTATTTATTTGATATAATGAAGTTGATAATTATTCTACACTCGGAGTAAAATCTTCCTAAATAGGGCTCATCTTACTAATATTTAGTATTTTAGTAACTTATTTAGATATATTATGAAGTTGGTATCTATTAGAAAAATCAAATCTTAAATCAATTAAATTGAACTTCAATTTAAATATATTATTTTTAAATTAAAGATTTGGTCTATGACTTTTCTAATTTTGAAAGAAATAATTCTATGAAAATATATTAGTTGTATTCATTTATTTTATAGATGAAAGAAGTCAGTAAGACTGATTATGCTAATAAAGATATTGATGTTGATATTTCAGAAATTACTGATGGAATCTATAGAATATCTGGATTTTCAGATATATTTGGAATAACATTTAACCAATTTTTAATTAATGATGAAAAACCCATGCTAATTCATACTGGTCCTATAGGAATGTATAAAAAAATAGAAGAAAAAATCAAACAAGTTATCCCTTTGCAAAAATTAGCATATGTATCCTTTTTGCATTTTGAAAGTGATGAATGGGGTGGAATAGAATTTTTAGAATCTGCCAATGCAAAATTAGTATGCAGTGACTTGAGTTCAAAGCTAAATATGATAGGATGGTATAATGTTCCTGTAGACCATTTATCAGTTTGGGATAATGATATTCTAAAGACTGGCAAAATGCAATTCAAATTCATCATGACACCATATGTTCATCATTGGGATAGTATGATGATATTTGAAGAAAATACAAAGTCATTATTTACATCTGATTTGTTTATTCAACTAGGAAATAATAAACCTGTAATATCTGAAGATATATCAGAATCAATGATTAATCTTTATAGAGGTGCTGGAATCTTTGTTAGTGAGAAACCTGTGAGAAATACCACTAAAAGACTTGAAGATTTATCAGCAAATATGGTATATCCTATGCATGGTTCATGTATTGACAAGTCACTATTTTCAAAGTATACTGAGGCTATAATGAAAAATGATTTTGCTTATTCTGGCATTTTATTAGGACAAAAGTTAGAAAATACTATTTCTTGAATATGAACTTTTTT
>DASSVK010000068.1:0-20851 GCA_035706205.1 Nitrososphaeraceae archaeon
TTTTCTATTGGATCTGCCCATGTTTCAACTAGACAAAATATCCAATTACATTGGGTACAATTAGAGGATGTCAGCGAAGTAATGAGAGGATTAGTAGAAGCAGGATTAACAACTAGAGAAGCTTGTGGTAATACTGTAAGAAATGTAATGTGTAGCCATTTTGCTGGAGTTTGTCCTGAAGAAGTTTTTGATGCTACTCCTTATTCAATGGCAATTGCAAAATTCCTATTACGCAATCCACTTTGTCAGAATTTACCAAGAAAATTCAAAATAAATTTTGGTTGCTGTAGTAAACATGGTCTTGTAAGTATAGCTGATATTGGTTTAATTCCTGATTTAAGAGATGGAAAAAAGGGATTTAGAATTTATCTTGGAGGGGGATTGGGTGCTGCCTCGTTTATAGGTCATTTATTAGAAGAATTCACTCCTGAAGAACAAGTCTTATCAACCTGTATGGCAACCATTAGATTATTTGATAGATTAGGAAACAGGGATAATATGGCCAGAAATAGAATGCGTTATTTAGTAAATGAAATGGGTTGGGAAAAATTTCAAAAAATGGTTTTGAAGGAACGTGCTATTGTAGAAGCGACTATTTCTGAATTTACTAAGAACCTTTATCAAGTTCATTTTAATAATGATTCATATGTTCCAATAAAGAAGCCACTAAAAAAATTTAATAAACTCCCTGTTATAGAAACAAATAATATTTCTGATACAGGTAATGGTTATGATCGTTGGTTTCAGACAAATGTAATCTCACAAAAACAAGAAGGCTATTCTACAGTATTTATAACTCTTGGAGCAGGTGATATAACAGCCAATCAATTACGGTCTTTAGCATCCATAATACGTGAATTCTCCTCAGAATCTGTTGCAAGAAATACTCCACAACAAAATTTTGCAATTAGATATGTTTACTATACTGATTTGCCACTAGTTTATAAAAAACTTATGGCTATTGGATTAGCTAATCCTGGTGCTCTTACAATTACTTCAGCAGTAGGTTGTTCTGGTACTACTTCTTGTAATTTGGCTATAACTAATTCGCATAGATTAGCTAAAGAGGTTCAAAGGACATTATTGGAATTAGGTTTTGATGTTGATAACGATCTTCGTAATTCAACTATTAAAATAAGTGGTTGTCCTAACTCCTGTGGACAACATGAAATTGCAACTATTGGCTTTTTTGGTGGTGCTGCAAGAATAGGAAATTCTATGGCTCCTGTATATACTATGTTATTTGGTGGTAATGGTTCTGAAGATGGAAAACTTGGTAAGCCTATTATGCGTGTGCCAGCAAAAAAAGTCATAGAAGTAGTGCAGAAAATAGTGGAATTATACAAGAATGAAAAATTACCATCGGAAACATTAGATATGTGGATAGACCATATTATAAATAGTAGTGGAACTGGTAACATAAAAAATATAGAAGATATAAAAATCCTTCTTACACCAGTAGCTCAACTACCTCCATTTGAACAAGGTCAAGAATTCTATCAAGATTATGGTAATGACGTTAAATTTAGTGCAAAGACTGCTAGAGGCGAATGTGCCGCTTGATTCAAAAAGTAAAAGTGATTTCAAAGAATAAAAAAGCTAATCAGCAGAAAGAACTTGGTAATCATGATATTCAATCAAAGGTTAAGGATATAAAGATAAAAAACTCAATTTTAAAGCAGAAAAATAAGAATAAGAATACTGCTACTATTACCACTACAAAAACACTACCACAATTTAAAATGAAAAGAACTACTTCTGCTGCCTACAAACTTCCTATTGTATGTGATGTAGATACATTACGTACATTAATTCGAAAAAAAGCAGAAGTACGAGTTGTGGATGTTCGTAGAATAGAGGATTATAAAAAGGGACATATTCCTACTGCAGTATCATTACCTCTGGCAGTATTACTCTCAAACGATTCACCTGAGCAGATTGCCAAATTATTGGAAGGTCTTGGTATCTCTGATAAAATCCCTGTAGTGGTATATGATGATACTTTTGGAGCTTTGGCAGCACGTGTTGCTTGGACCTTTCAATATGTTGGCCATGAGAATACTTCACTCCTTGAAATGACCTATACAAATTGGAAAAATCTTGGCTTGGAAATTGAAAAACGCAATAATAAATTTCCAAAAACTACTCATTCTCTTAAATTAAATCCATCTATTTATGCAGATGCTACATATGTTGAATCTATACAAAACAATCCTGATAAGATCATAGTAGATTCAAGAGAAAGACTCAATTTTCTAACAGAGCATATTCCTAGTGCAAAAAATATTCCTTATACTATGTTAGGTAATGATAATCATATCTTACGACCGGTAGACGAGATAAAACGTTTTGTTCAAAATAGAGGAATTCCTCCGGACTCTGAAATAATTACGTATTGTGGAAGTGTAGGGACATTATCTGGTCTTGCATTTTATGCATTAAAATTAGCAGGTATCCAAAATGTTAAATTATATTCTAAATCGTTTAAAGATTGGAAGGCATTAGGAAAACCAAAAACTGAATTTAAAGATGCCAACTATTGGGATTTATCAGCAGAATAATCTATAAAAATTTATTTTAATTTATTTTTTGGTTGTATCTAAGGATTTCAAATTCACTATAGGCTTTATTTATTAGGAAATTTGTATTCTATTTCCTAAATTCTTGCTGGGAATCCTCAATGTTATAATTCCGTCAGTATAATTAGCCGTTCCAGTAATTTCATCATCATCATCGTCATCAACTGAAAAAGGTAATAAAATTTTCTTATCGATTTTTGTAGGTCTGTGATTTAAATAAACTGTACCTCTGTATTCATTATCCGGTTTATTGGCTTTAATAGAAAGTATATTTTTATTTATTCTAAGAATTATGTCATTTTTATTAAATCCTGGTAAATCTATAGTTACAAGTAAATCATTACCATCTTCTACCATATCTACTGGAGGTAAAATAAATTCATAAAATTCCTTGGATTTATTATTGATTTCTTTTATAACTTCTTTAGCCATATATGTTCCAATACCCATAATTATTAATATTATTGTTAGAATATAAATCCTTTATTTATTTTATTGATTGATATAATTGTTGTATTGTTTATATTTAATTTGATATAGGTTAATTTTGTGAGAAAATCTGTACCTGAGGTAGATTTCTATAGTGGTGTAGAATGCTATTGTACAAATTTCAAGGGTATAAACGGAACAATAAAGAAAACCAATGAAGAATTTCAGGTATCTGAGATAATAGATTATACATTTTTAAAACCACCAAATTTTTCTTTAGATCAAAATAATGAACATAAATTTCCACTTTATTTATTAGAAAAACATAACATTGACTCAAATCATGCAATAATTGAAATTAAAAAAAAATCAGGTTTAAAACTTAGAGTATTGGGAATAAAAGATGCGAAAGCAGAAACTAGTCAATATGCTAGTTGTGAACAAACTAAGAATTTACCTAGATATGTAATAACACCTAAAACTAAATTAACCTTAAGAGGCTTCCTACGTACTCCACTATCAAAATCTGCACTTATTGGAAATAGCTTTAAAATAAAAATAAATGAAGCCTATGATAATGATATACAGCCTTTTTTATTGGAATTAAATAATATTGCTAATTTCTATGGGTTACAGAGATTTGGAAGTGAAAGAATGGTAACTCATTTAGTTGGTAAAGCATTACTTCATAGAAATTATAATAAAGCTATTGAATATCTTCTCTCGTATACTTCCAAATATGATTCAAAGTTTTCAAAGGAAATACGAGAAAGAATTAGAGACCCTAAAAATTACCAAAAATTGATTAAAATTTTACCTAAAGGAATGGATTTAGAAAGAAATATTTTAAGTACAATAATGAAAGGTAAAGAATCCATTGCTGTTATTCGATCTATACCAATAAACATAAGACGACTCTTTGTTCAAGCTTATCAATCTTATGTTTTTAATAAATGTCTCAGTACGTCTCTTTTGTGTAATGAAGATATTCAAAAATGTAAAGATGGTGATCTATGTTTTGAAATAGAGAAACCCTTAGTTTTTGGTAAAATTAGAAGATTTAGAGAAGGAATAGATTCAAATAATGACGTTATTCCAGCAATTAGGTTAGTAGGTTATAATTATCAACCTGGAAAAAGTCGTTTTGATCATATTACTAAAAAAATACTTTCTGAGGAAAATATTTTACCCAACAATTTCTATATGAAAGACTTACAAGAATTAAGTGTACAGATGGGATTTAGACAAACTTTGTTATGCTGTAGTGAGTTTCAATATTTTGGAATGCTTGATCTGTCATTTAAATTACCAAAAGGATCTTATGCCACAACCTTGTTACGTGAATTAATAAAACCAATAGATCCAATTAAAGCTGGATTTTAGAATTTTTATAAAACAAAAAAACATTTTTTTCTCTCAATTAAAAAGTAAGAGTTTAATATCCCTTTAAATCGCAATTTTATAAATTGGAATCCAACGTTTCCACGGTGGAAGGAATAATCAATACTCTTTCGGAATTTGAAAATAATATTGAGAATCTTAATTCTAGTGTTGAAGAATTAAAGAAACATATGCTATCTTTATCTAATAGCGAGATAGAACAATTGCGACAAAAAATTATTAAATTAGCAAATGAAGAAGCAGAAAGAATTTTAGACGATGCTAAAAAAGATTCTGAAAAAGAATCAGCTTTAATTCAAGAACAGGGTGAGAAAAATTATAACCAGATAAAAAATAATATCGAAAAAAATTACGATAAGGCAATAGATAAGGTTATCAGTATGATTCTAGGAAATATAGATAATGAATCTACTACCGGTAAAACATAGATTTTATATCTATTATTCTTATATTTCTTATTACTTTAACAAAAATTTAATTAATAAAAACCATAATATGGCATTATAAAGAGGAGTATGATAATTAAAATTGGGAAAGGCTAACAAACCTCAAAGGATTTTTGGTACAGTTAGAGCTTTTTCTGAACGAGGTACAATGTTATCTAAACATGATTTAGAATCATTTTCTGATTCCAAAACCCTTGATGAATTTGTAACCAGATTAAAAAATACCTCGTATGTTAATTCTTTGAGTAAAATTCAACAACCTATAACTTCTGAAAAAATCGAAACTGCCCTAAAAGAAGATCTTTTCAATTTTCATTCTTCTATGACCAAAATATCTAAAAAGGATCTGGTAAATGCGTATTATAGAAAATATATTCTCTGGAATCTTAAAATTATTTTAAAAAGTAAAGCTTTAGGAAAGACCTATGATGATATTTTTCCACATATAAATATGCATGCAGAAGAACTAATTGGAAGAAGAGATATTATCGTTAAAGCTTTAATTGCAAAAGATCTTGATGAGGCTGTATCTGCTTTACAAACCTCTGAATTCGGTAGTGAAATTTCTTCTGCTGCTCAACTATACAAAGAAAATAATAATATTCAAACTTTTGAACTTTACCTAGATAAAATCTATTACAAAGGCTTGGTGAGTGCTTTTGCTAATATAGGTAAGCCTGCTGTTCTTCAGCCTTTAGTTTCGCTTGATCTAGATTATTATAATGTTTCAAGCACTCTTAGAGCTAAGTATTGGAACCTTCCAGAAGAACATATTAAATCATTAAGGATAGCAACAACCTCTCGTGTAGATGAAGATATTCTAAATAAAATGATACATGCAGATAGTGTAAGACAGGCAATATCAGAATTTTCTAAAACTGTTTATAAAGATATAGTTCCTAATCAAGGAAATGAAAGTGATATCAGTATCATCTCGGAAATAGAATCTAGATTTGAAAGATTAATCTATAAAAAATCAATGGCATTGTATGGAAGTATATTTAGCTATGCACCTATGACTGCAGCTATTAAACTAAAAATGGTAGAAATTAAAAATCTAGTAGCTATTGCTTTTGGAATTGAACAAAAAATAGATCCAAAAAGTATTATAGATCAATTATTATTAGTTGAATAGATTACATATTATTATTTCAATACTTTTGTTATTTTATATTGAATAGTATAGTTAATTTATTATCCATTATCTATATATCTGCGTTAGTTAATTATTTTAAAATCAATACCTTTTTTCTTCATAAAGTTAATCAAAAGATCACAATGTTTCTCATTTTCTAATTCTAAACTTAAGTAAACACCTGCAGTCCCTGCAGCAATATTGGCACTTAACCTATCATGAACTACTTCTACAATATTTACATTTAAATCTGAAATACCATCTACTACTGTCTTTAATGCTCCTGGTTTGTCTTGTAATTGAATAAATATTTTTAACAATCTATTCATTTGTATAAGACCTTTTGCTACTACTTGTCCAAGTAAGTACATATCTACATTACCGCCCGATAAAATAGATATTATTTTTTTATTTTTATTTTTATGTCCATTAGTTAGTAAATATGCAAGACTCGCTGCACCTGCCGGTTCTATTACCAATTTAGATCGTTCCATTAATAAGAACATAGTTTTAACAATCGAATTATCATCAATCAAAACAATATCATCTAAATACCTTTTTGCTATTTCAAAGGTTAATTTTCCAGGAGATTTTACTGCTATTCCATCTGCAATTGTAAATTCTCCCTTTTTTGTTTGAAGTGATCCTTTTTCAATAGATTCTTTCATTGCTGGAAAAGCTTTAGATTCTACTCCAATTATCTTGATATTTCTTTTTTTTGATTTTATAGCAATTGCGACTCCTGCGGCTAAACCACCACCACCAACAGGAAGATAAACTTCATCTAAATCTGGTAAATCCTCTAATAATTCTAATCCTATTGAACCTTGTCCTGCTATTACCTCTGAATCATCGAATGCATGAATAATTGTCTTATTTTCAGTTTGAGCTATCTCTTTAGCTGTTGTCCAAGCTTCATCGTAATCATTACCTTTGAGGATAACTTGTGCATTGTATGATCTTACAGCCGCTATCTTTGCTGGAGATGCATATATTGGCATTACTATTGTACATGGAATCCTTCTAATAGTTGCTGCATAAGCTACACCTTGTGCATGATTTCCCGCAGAAGCTGCAATTATTCCATATTTCATTTTTTCTTCAGATAGGGTTTTAATTTTGTAAAGAGCTCCTCTTACCTTAAAGGACCCAGTTTTTTGAAAAGCTTCATTTTTTAAGAAAATATTTGTACCAATTAAATTTGAAAAAGTATTTGATTTATAGAGAGGAGTCTTAACTACAAAATTTTTTAATAATTCCCTACCTTTAATTATTTCATCATATGTAGGTAGGTGTCTTTTTGTTTCTAAATTTAATTCATTATTCATTATACCTTAAATTACATATATCAATTGTAATTATAATTTGCTATTTCTTTATTATTATATAATATTATTAGTATATCCTATCCCATTCATCTATATTGATTTATTTATTTTGAATTTCGATTTAAAAATACAAATTGTTAATATAACCTATTTCTAATATAAAATATATATTACAAATATGGGAAGATACAAGAATTACTCCAGTTCAGGTAATAATGGTCTGATAATGCGATTACTAGGATATTCTTTCACTACATTTATTATTCCATTTGTCATTCTACTAATACGAATATTAGCATATGCCCTAATTACATTTATTATTCCTTTCGTAATTAACATGATAAAAAATAAACTAAGTAACCAACAACGTCTTTTATGTAATAAATGTCATGGAAAATTAGACGTAATTGATAAAAGTAATTTTTATTGTAAAAATTGCAAAATAATTAAATTTGACCGCTATTAACCTTCTTGTTATTCTATTTGGTATTAGTACTAGTCTATTTTTTCACTTAAATTATAATGGCTATTATTATGTATTTGCAGAGCAAGTAAATAATACTAGTAATAATGAATTGTCTATTGAAAATCTATTAAAAAGTGGTTCTCCAATATTAGGAAATCCAGATGCGCCAATTACTATATTGGATTTTAGTGATTTTCAATGTCTTAACTGTGGAAGATATGTTAAGAATACTGAACCAATAATAATTGAAACTTATATACAAACTGGAAAAGCAAGTCTAGTATACAAATATTTTCCAGTTGTAGGTTTTGATTCACTGAATCCTGCTTTGGCAGGACAATGTTCTCAGGAACAAGGGTTATTCTGGCAGTTTCATAAATTGTTGTTTGCCAATCAAAAACCAATTGATTCTGGCTGGGTAAGTAAGAATAATTTAAAGAAATTTGCATCTCAAATTTTAGGATTAGATCTACAAAAATTTTCAGAATGTCTAGATAGTGAACGTTATAAAGATCATATAAACAAAGATTTGGAAATGGCTAAAAAATTCCAATTGCGAGCAACACCTTCTTTTATAATTATGAAAAATGACGGAACAGACCAAGATTTCCTTACTGGTGCTCATCCATTTCCTTCATTTGCAGTTATAATAGATAATAAATTAAGGGAGAAACAATAATCTTATTTTATAAGAGATAATAATAAAAATGAACACTAATACTTTAGTACCATCTTCTTTTAGAATTGTTTTTTCTAATCACATCTATGTAATTGTATCTTTACTAATGGCAACTTTCTTTTGGATTATACTAAATGTTGTTGGAGAATTACTCTTTTTTTCTCCTATTTGGATATTTTATCTTCCGGATGATGCTATGTTTGATTTTATTCTTACCAATATTACTGCAATACTTGTTGGAATAGTTGTAAGTACAAATATTTACATAATAAGAAATTCAAAATTAAATCTTAGTAAATCCTTATTTTCAGGTACATCAATAGGATTGCTATCCAGTACTTGTGCAAGTTGTACATCAATAGGTTTTTCTTTAGTATCTACATTTGGAGGTATTGGAATTTTAATTTCAAACTTCTTATCTGTTTATGAAATTCCACTACGAATAATTTCTATTGCTATTTTACTATATGCAATATATTCTTCACATAATAGAATCACCAAAAGATGTTTACTGGATTTTAAAATAAGATAAAATAAAATAGATTTCTCTAAAATAGTCTATAAAAGTATAATGATATAAATTATTTTTTATCATTTAGTTTTTTATATTTTATTATCTTTAATAGTTAATGTACTTTATTTTATACTTTAACAGTACACAATATCTTAAAATAGCAATTATTAAGATACATATTAATGCAAAATGAAAATAAAAATGCAGAGGAAAATATCAATGTCATAGGAGTAAAAGTTTTAGAACAAAATGGAATAAACATAGATGAAATAATAAAACTATTAGTATACAATGCATCTGTAGAATTTGCCGCCTATTACTATTTCACAAATTTAAGAATGCATTGTACAGGACAAGAAGGAGAAAGTATTAAAGGAGTTATAGAGGATGCCCGATTAGAAGATTTAAGTCATTTTGAATCATCTTTATCAAGGATATATGAACTAGGAGGAATATTGCCTATCGATGCACAAGAATTTATAAGAATGTCAGGCTGTGAATTTCTTCAACTACCTTCACCTAAAAAAACAGATTTAAAAGAAATACTAAAAAAATGTTTAAAAGCTGAGCAAGGAGCTATAGTTAATTGGAACAGATTATGTAATTTAACTATTGGTAAAGATCCTGCTACTTATGACGTAGCTAAGGATATTTTGAGAGAAGAAATTGAACATGAATCGTGGTTCTTGGAACTATTATATGAAAGACCTTCAGGCCATATGAGAAGAAAATACCCAGGTGAAAGACCTCATACGCACAAACATTCGAGATCATTAAATATATAATAGAATATGATGTAGATAAAAAGATATAATTACAGGATAATTATTGTATCTTTTTTTAATTAATATATTCATTATATTTTTGTAATAAAATTAGATCCTATAAAAAGGGAACATAACTAATAGTATTTTTTATAATTAAATAAGGAATTTTATTTACAAATATTAACATTTGTTTATTAAATTTTGAGGCGCCTAAAAATTATACTTATCTAGAATTGACATATCTATATTGTTAGATTAGATTGTATATACTAATAACTTTTAAAGATTTTAATTGAAAAATTATCTCCATGACTAATTATGATAAGAAAATTTAAATATGTAATTTATAATGATGTTTAACGATTTATATGAAAACAAAAGAAATTGTAACTTCAATTAGCGCAGCATTTATTATAGGTATAATATTTCTTACTGCAAACCATGTAGTAACTGCATTTGGTCAAGAAGAAAGTAACAAATTTGTAGAACAAAAGACTGCAAAATCTATGCAAGATCCACTTCCAGGACACGAAGCACATCAAATTGTCATAGTTGCACCTCCTCGAGACGATGGTAAATTATATTCTGGAATAGCTACATTTGTTGCAAGTCAACCAATTGAGGTGGTAGCATTACATGGATATAATGCTTCTGCTACCGATCAAGAACATGGTGATCCATTGAATGCACCTTTTGGTGATGGAAAAGTAGCAATATCCTTGATGAAGCAATTTACTGATTCTCCAATTAGCGCAGGATCATTTCCATTTGCAGGTTCTGCATTAGCATTCCATAATATTGACGGAAAACCATTCACAATAACCTACACAATTACTGGAGAAATAAATCAACCAACACCAATACCAACAAAATAATAAATTTTTTTCAAACATCCTTTTCTTTAGAATAACTAATTGTCAACAAAAAACTACACCAATTAATTATTTTTTTTATTATAATTTTAATCGCAATTGTGATTATTTACTTTAATTCTTTTAATAATGATATTATTTCATCTAATTTATTGGTTAAAGTTTCAGTGATTTCTTTACTACTGGCTTTTTTAGTATCAATGTATGGATCTCGTTTTCCAGTTTTTTTATTCATGATAGTTTCAATTTCAAAATATGATACGATTCCTTCCTCACCTTGCATTAATCCATTGTAATCAATTTTTACAGGTGTTATGCGATACAATTCAATTATCATATCATTTAATTGTGAAATCAACTGTTCTCTTTTATTTTCACTGTCTTGAATTTGGGGAAATTGTTTTTCTAGTTTTACAGCCTTCTGTTCAAGAGTGTTCATTAAATTACTATTTTCATACATTTTAGCAAATAATTCTTCAAAAGGTAAGTTATTAAATCCCTGTCTTCGTAATTCCTCTTCTATTATTTTATTTCCTTTATCAGCAAGTGAAATAAAAGATTCTGATACATCTTGATTTAGTTTAATCAATTCTTTTTGAATTTTTATAACTTCTTTATCTAATTTGTAATAATGTAAAACATGAAATTGTATTCCAAAATATCCATAGATGTAAAATTTATCAATGTTACATGTTATTTGAAAGTATAATCTATACAAATCCTCTGTTTTAGAATTTGAAATATCTGTAACAATCCAATCGTTTAGATTTTCTAAAATTAGTCTAAATTCATTTGTAATTTCTTTAGGATCAAAAGTTTCTGCATTTGTTATTGTCCCATCACCTAACATTACATCAACTTTTTTCATTTGCAACTTTGGTTTTAAAAAATAAACAAATTCTTCATTAATTGTTTCAACAGCTTCATTTATCTTTTTAACAAAATAATCACTACCTTTTAGAGGTAACCGCATGTTTTCACATTATAATTTTCAATACATATAGATTTGTAATATTATGTATAGCAATTATTTAAATTTCTTATTATGCTTGTTAGCCAGAGTTAGTTAATTTTAAAATTTGCATTATATTCTTATTATATACAATGTTAAAAAAAACAAAACTAAAATATTAATCAAATAATAATTTAAGATATGCCAACAGCATATATTTTAGTTAATTGTACATTAGGTTCTGAGGAAAAAATTATCAGCGAATTAACGAATTTGCCAGATGTCAAAGAGGTAAGGGGAACTTATGGAGTTCATGATGTTTTCGTAAAGGTTAAATCGAGTGATACAGAATCTATGAACAATACTATAACAAACAAAATAAGAAAAGTCCCCGGCATTACATCTACTGTTACTCTTGTAGTAATAGAGGAACAAGGTGGAAAAGAAAGCCTTTAATTTTTTGTTTGTTTTATAGTTCTTTAGTTCTTTTATCTTCTTCTTTTATCTTCTTTATTTCATAAATTATGAGTATTGTACTTATAAGAATTATAGACCATCCAATTATTCCAATTATTATGTGATGAATATATACTGGAAGCAAAAATGAAAACAATGCTATAGCTGCTCCTAACCACCAACTAATTACCAAGATTTGGAGATTAATCCTTATAACCAATCAATTAATCATCCCCTTAAATCTTCATCAAATCCTTTGAAATATCCAAGTATCTTACCACATTTTGTGCATTTGTTATATTCGCTAAAATCAAAATCATTGTATTGGCGAAAGGAAAAAGAATCTTCATGTGAACAAAATATCCTTTTAAATAGTTGTATTATGCTTTCCAATAATACAAATTCCTAAAATGCGATAATATAATATAAATTAATGCCGTCGGTGAGATTTGAGCTCACGACAGCTCGGTCTTCAGCTTCACCCTTGAATATTCAAAATTAAATCAAGTCGAGTGCTCTCCCAGGCTGAGCTACGACGGCATTGAATAATCATTTAAATTAGCTCAATATATATTCTATTTTGCAAGTATGCTATCATTTAATAAATAAATATTCGTAAAAAAACTATATAATTTTTTTAATAATCAATCTAACATAACTATTTTTCTAAAACTAAATAAAGATTAAAAATAATGTTCTAGGAGAAAATATAATGAATAATTCTCCTAATCCTGAATCCAAGCAGGTAATCGAAACTCCAGAGGAGAGAAAACAACGATTTCTCGTGGAATTCGATAAACCCTTTAAATGTGACAAATGCAATGAAAGGTTCAAGAAGAAGAAATATCTAAGAGAACATAAGGCTGAAGTACATTCTTACTAATAGTCTGTTAAAGCATATATAGAATTTATCTCTCTATGTCTTCTTTAGTAATATATGAAAATATATACAAAAACTGGAGACAAAGGATTAACGAGTCTTATTGGCGGAAAAAGAATTCCAAAGAGTGATACTAGAATAATTACTTATGGATCAGTAGATGAACTTAATTCATATATTGGTTTATCGCTATCTCTTTTATCAAAATATGATAATCCATCATCATCTGCTTCTTTTTCTGATATTATAGTTACTCTTAATAGAATTCAAAATGAATTATTCGTTATTGGATCTGATTTAGCTGATCCTGATCTTTCAAAGTCTTCTTCCTTAAGAGTTCAATCTAATATGATCACAATATTAGAAAATGATATTGATAAATATGAAAAGGAGTTATCTCCCATTACATATTTTATTCTACCAGGAGGGTCTGTTGAATCCTCTAATCTTCATATTGCTAGAAGCATTGCACGAAGAGCCGAAACTAATGTTGCGAAATTATTCTCGGAAAACATGATTAACAATTTGGTTCTTGTATACTTAAATAGACTTTCAGATCTACTTTTTGTATTAAGTAGAACAATAAATAAAAGACTTCAAATATCGGATATAGCATGGAAGCCTTGAATTTAATTTATTTATTGAAAAAGAATAGAAGATAGTATATTTAAATGGGACAAATACGTAATGTAATAATAATAATCATTATAACTGTAATATTATCTATTGTTACCTTGGGATTAGCATATGTATTTGATTTATATCTTAATCCATTTATCATCATAACAACAACATATTTTCAATTATTAGATATAGAAACCTTTTTTTCACATAATCTTATCTATTTACTTCTTTTACTATTATTATTATTATAGTATAGAATATAGTTTATCTATAAGAATAATAAATTTAATTTAATGGATATATATGAATTTAGATAATTAATATGGATAATTATAAACTCGATAATCTTATAGAATATATTCTTAAATTAAAAAATATCAAAAGGACAGGATGGATATCCAAAGCCAAAATTCTAAGAGCTGAATCGGTTGCAGATCACAGCTATTCATTAACTGCTTTGTCAATGGTTTTTTCTGATTTTTTAGGTCTCGATACTCAAAAAGTAATGAAAATGTGTATAATACATGATTTGGCAGAAACTATAATAGGAGATTATATGCCTGATGAAATTTCTATTGAAGAAAAACAGATAAAAGAAGATGATGCAATGAAAATTATACTATCTTCTTTTCCAGATAAAATTGCTCTACTTTATTCTAATATCTGGAAAGAATATTGCCTAAATCAAACAAAAGAAGCCTACCTTGTAAAGCAACTAGACAAGGTAGAAATGTTCCTACAAGCAAAGCGGTATCTTAAAAATGGTTATTCTTATGAATTTTTATCTCAATTTTTGCAGGTACTTGATAATATTGGAGTAGGAGTAGTAGTAGAAGAAGAAGACAATTCCAATTTTCAATCTACCATCGCAAATATGCTAAAACATTTAAGATAAGAATTCCTGATTATTTTATCATGCAATATTTTACAGCACTCAAATTAGGAGAAAAACGTGTTAAACAATCTCAGGATTTGTTAAATAAATATACGGGAAACATAGCAATGCCTGCTTTAGCTCTTAAGGATACGAAGACAAATGAATGGTCTCCTGTTGGTGAAGAAAACTTAATTGCTGCATTTAAGGAATCTAGTGGTTATGTTATTGTAATCTGTGATAAAAATGGAATAGCTAAAACTATTGCTCAATGGTTTTCAGAAGATGATAAAAATAATATCTTGGCAAGAATCAAGCAAGACCTTAATCTATCTGAATATACTGGAAAGCTTTCTCTTCCAATTTGATTATGCTTAAGTATTTAAACTATATTTATCTAATATTACGATTTGTCAAATAATAATAAATTCGAACAAGAAATTGAGGTTAAAGGACATCTCATAGATTCGATGATTTTAACTAGTATTTTTGACAAAATAATGGATTTAAAGGGAGAATTTAGAGTACAGGAATTTACTGTTGGTAAGAATAAGACTGATCCTAGTTACGCTAGACTTATTGTTGAAGGTAAAGATAAAACACATCTTAGTCAAATATTAGAAGCGATTTACAGAGATGGTGCTCAGCCAATTTCTACTGAAAATGTATCTTTAGAACCAGCACCATCAGATATGGTTATGCCTGATTTATTTTATAGTACAACTAATAAACCAACTCAGATTTATTATGATGGAATGTGGATAGACGTTAAAAATATTATGATGGATAAATGTATAGTTGTTGATACATATAATAAAACAGCTGAGTGCAAAATGATAAGAGATATAAAAAAAAATGATATGATAGTAATTAATGAAAATGGTATACGTATTATACCGGATGAACGTCCTCGTCAAGGAGTTGATATATTTCAATTTATGAGTAGCACTACTTCAAGTGAACGACCTACTCAACATATTATTAAAAAAGTGGCACATGATATTTATAAAGTAGCAGTAAAACAAAAAGAAAAAATAATAGTTGTTGGAGGACCAGTTATAGTTCATTCAGGAGCTTCCCAATCGTTAGCTAAACTAATTAGAATGGGCTATATACATGGCATATTGGCTGGAAACGCTTTAGCGGTTCATGATATTGAAAATGCAATTTTAGGAACTTCTTTAGGTATGAATATCGACGATGGAACTTTGGCTGTACGTGGTCATAGGAATCATATGCAATCTATTAATGAGGTTTTTAAAGCTGGTTCAATCAAAAATATGGTAGAACAAGGTATACTAAATAAAGGAATAATGTATGAATGTATAAGTAATGATGTTCCTTTTGTATTGTCTGGTTCAATCCGTGATGACGGTCCACTTCCAGATGTAGTTACTGATATTGTAGAAGCACAAAGAAAGTATAAAGAAGTTTTAAAAGATGCTAAAATGGTAATAATGCTATCTTCAATGTTACATTCCATTGCTGTAGGAAATATGTTACCTTCATATGTAAAAGTGATTGCTGTAGATATTAATCAATCTGTCGTTACAAAATTATTAGATAGAGGAACTACTCAAGCAATAGGAATTGTGACTGATGTAGGTGTATTCCTTCCAATAGTTTTGCAATATTTACAAGAAATCAGTAAAGGAGATATTAGTAATAAGTAATCTTATATTATTCTATTAGGGTAAATAAATGGTAATAAGCAATTGATTAAATATGTAAGATAATTAATATTATTGACACACAATTACACTTTTTTTACTTTATTTCATTTAATTTTTCCTTTAAAAGTATTGTGGTTATTTTCGGATCAGCCCTTCCTTTTGTAAACTTCATTATCTTACCAAGCAAAAAATTTATTGCAGTAGGATTTTGTTTAGCATCTAATACAGCTTTTCTCTCTTCTTCAAATATTTTGTCTATTGATTCTAACAAAATTTTTTTATCATTAATTGTAGTAATCTTTTGTTTTTCTTTTTTTATTATATCAGATGGTAATTCTCCTGTCTTGATAATTCTAGAAATAATGGATTTTGCTGTAGGTCTATTTATTGTATTATCATCAACTAACTTTGCAATTTCTGCAATATGTTTTGCGTCTATTTTTGTCTCTTCAGTGAGTGTTTTTTTACCCGATGCATCATATTCAATGAATGCAAGAATATCACTTACTATCCAGTTTGATATAGATTTTGGAGAATGATATATTTTTATTGCTGATTCAAATAAATCAGCTAATTCTTTATTGTCTATAAGTACTTGTGCTACATGCTCAGAAAGTCCATAGTTATCTATAAATCTGGATTTTCTTTCATCTGGTAGCTCAGGCATTTTAATTAAAGATAAATATGTGTCTTCTAATAAAATTTTTGGAATATCTGGTTCAGGAAAATATCTATAATCTTCTACTTCTTCTTTTGACCTTGCCTGTTTAGTAATTTTTCTTTTATCATCCCAATGTCTAGTTTCAGCTTTAATTTCTATATCATGCAGATTCATTGTTTGTTGTCTTGTTATTTCATATGTTAATGCCTTTTCTATATCACTGAAAGATCCTACATTCTTAACTTCTACTTTTTTTCCATTACCTATGGAAATATTTGCATCACATCTTAATGAACCTTCTAAATTTGTATTACATACAGCCAAATGTTCTAGTATTGAGGTCATTTTATTTAAAAATATTCTTACATCTTTAGGATCAGTAAAATCAGGTTCAGTCACTATTTCTACTAATGCTACGCCTGCTCTATTATAGTCAATTAATGCTTGCATTCTTCCACTTTCATAAACCAATCTTCCTGGATCTTCTTCTAATTGAATACGTCTTATTCTAGCAATTTTGTTATTTTCTCCATATTTTATAACTCCTTCTTTTCCTATACTTGTATTTGTTTCATTAGAGTCATATTGAGTAATCTGAAAATTTTTTGGTAAATCTGGATAAAAATAATTTTTTCTAGAAAAAACGGTTATTTCTGGAATTTTACAATTCAATGCCTTTGAGATCATAATTGCAAATTCTACAGCTTTTTTATTCAAAATTGGTAAAGATCCAGGCAATCCAATACAAACTGGGCATATATTAGAATTGACTTCTTTTTCTCTGTAATTTGAATAACATGTACAAAATAATTTGGTATTAAGTTGAGTTAATTGGCAGTGTATTTCAAGACCAATTTTTACCGGTAACGCCATTATTACAGATCTGGATATGTTGAATTAATATTAATAGATTTTTCAAGCAATTCAGCTGTATCTAGTAATTTTTTCTCCTGAAATTCGTCAGCCATAATTTGAAGTCCAATCGGTAGACCGTTTTTGAATCCTACAGGAATAGAAATAGCAGGAATACCTGCCAAATTAGCTAAAACTGTGTTAATATCTATTAAATACATCTTTAATGGATCATCAATTTTTTCACCAATTTTAAAAGGAAGAACTGGAACAGTTGGAGATATTAGTAAATCATATTTTTTAAAAAGATTTTTTAGTTCAGATTTAATTAATTCCCTTACTCTATGAGCTTTAAGATAATATTTGCCATAATAACCAGAGGATAATACAAACGTTCCAACAATTATTCTCCGTTTGACTTCATCTCCAAAATTTCCTCTTGTTTTTGAGAAATATGTATTCCATTCATAATCGTCAGGATTTAATTCAAATCCATATCTTATATTATCAAACCTTGCTAGATTGCTGCTAGCTTCAGCTGTAGCAATTGTATAATATGATGCAAGAGCATATTCTGTTGAATTTAAGGACGAATCTTCACATGTAAATCCAAATTCATTTAATTTATCTACTGCAGAATAAATGCATTCATATACAGGCTTATCAGCTCCATTTATTAATTCTTTTAATAAACCAATTTTTTGATTATATTTTTTATTATCATTATTATAATCATAATAGTTATTGTTATTATTATTTTTTTTTGTATCTATCGTTGTGTTATCATTAGTATCTTTTCCTGATATAACTTTCATGATATTTCTGATATCTGATACAGTCTTTCCTATCGGACCGATCTGTTCCAGACTGTTAGAATAGGAAATAAGTCCATATCTACTAACCAATCCGTATGTAGGTTTAAATCCAATCACAGAACAAAAACTAGCGGGACAACGAACAGAACCACCAGTATCAGATCCCAGTGATACAGTACATAATTGTGCTGCAATACTTGCTGCACTACCACCAGAAGATCCTCCACAAACATAATCTAAATTCCAAGGATTCCTAGTTAATCCGTAATGACTCCATTCAGTAGTTGATCCCATTGCAAATTCATCAAGGTTTAATTTTCCTATTATTATTGCATTTTTATCCTTTAATCTCTTTATTACAGTAGCATCATATGGTGGAACATAATCAGATAGCATTTTTGAAGCACATGTTGTTTTCAAGCCTGCTGTACTTATATTATCTTTAACTCCTACTACAATTCCCGCTAAAGAGCCTACTGTCGAACCTGATCTTATTTTTCTGTCTATATGTTGTGCTTGAGTAACTGCATTTTCATTTATTGTTATGAAAGAATTTATTTTACTATCAATTTTCTTTATTCTTTCCACTAGTTGGGATACATATTCTTCACATGTAAATTCTCTATTCTTAATTCCATTTGTAACTTGTTCAACATTAAGCGTATAAAGATTTGACATATTAACTCATAACTGGACCTTTTACAAATTTATCCTTAAGATGTTTAGAAATTTTATCAATACTGGTAGTTGGTTCTATAATAGCGTCTTCCCTTAAATCTGACAATTTTGTTAAAGGTAATGATGATAATGATTCAGCTTCCTCAAATGAAATCTCATCCAATTTATCTAAATACTTTATTATCTTTTCAATTTGTTTAGTATAAGTTTCAAATTCATTTTCTGTTAATTCTATCTTTGAAAGTTTACTTAGATGTTTTAATTGATCTTTTGTAATCATTTTAGTTTATCATCTTTTCTCCCTTTTCTTTTTCTCCTTCCTCTATGGTGCCAGTCTATCAATATCTCTTGGATATAATATAGCGTCACGTATATTGTCTATCTTTGTAAGAGTCATTAAAAGCCGTTCTAATCCTAATCCACAGCCAGCATGAGGAGGAACTCCATAATTAAAAATACGCAAGTGATAATCAAACGAATTCAAATTCAATCCTTTTTTCTTCATTCTATTTATAAGAATTTCTTTATTGCTAATTCTTGTACTTCCTGATGATATTTCTAATGATCCATACATTAAATCAAAGGATTCACAAATTTGTGAATCATTTTGATTCTCTTTCACATAAAATGGTTTAGCTGCTATAGGCCAATCTGTTATAAAGTAAAAATTATTATTTAACTGATCGTCATCAAGTTTTTTAAGTAACTGAGGAGATAAATCGTCTCCCCATCTTACTCTTTCTCCTACATTTCTCAATTTTTCAATTAATTCTGAGTATTTGAGCCTAGGAAAAGGTTTTTTGTTATCTTTGATTTTTTGATCAATGTCTAGTTCAGTACTATTCTTAATCAAATCATCCTCAGATAATGATTTTATAATAAATCTGATCATTTTTTCCAATAATAGCATAATATCGTTATAGTCAACAAAAGCGCATTCAACATCTATCGACGTAGCTTCTGATAAATGCCTATTAGTACGAGAAGGCTCTGCTCTAAAAATTGGACCTATTTCAAAGACTTTTTCAAAAGCCATTGTAAGCTGTTCTTTGTATATTTGAGGACTCTGAGCCAAAAATGCTTCCCTCTCATAATAGAATATTGGGAAAAGGGCAGTTCCTCCCTCTGAAGCTGTTGCTATTATTTTAGGTGTATTGACCTCTATAAATTTCTCGTTTGAAAGAAAAGTACGAATATATTTTAAAATATTATTACGTATGATAAAAATATCTTGCAAATACTTTCTTCTTAAATCTATTGCTCTATAGTCTAATCTTGTATCTATTCCTGCTGGATTTCTATTCTGTACCATAAATGGTGGAGCCTGAATAGGAATTGAAAAAACCTTTATCTCTAATGGAATTACCTCTATTCCATTAGGTGCTTTTCTTTGAGAAATAACTTTTCCATGTATTCCCAATGATGTATGCTCCTTTAATTGCAAAACTTGCTCGTATATTAAATCCGGACATTGACCTTTTTTAGCAATTATTTGGGTATCTCCATCTTTATCTCTTAACATGATAAATTGAATATTGCCATGGTCCCTAATGCTGGATATCCATCCCATTAGAGTAACTGTTTGTCCTTCAAAAGATGGATTTATCTCTGATGAAAAATGAGTTTTTCTCCAATTTCCTAATTCTTCTTCTTTTACTGTAATACTGCTACTACTATCCAATTTTAAACCCTAAATAACATAGTAAGAGATATACTAGACTAATTTATCCATACCGTTTTAAGTTATCTGTAGATTTGTAGAAAATTAAA
>DASSVK010000069.1:0-13772 GCA_035706205.1 Nitrososphaeraceae archaeon
AATGTTAACTTTAACAATGTTCTTTTGAATACAGTTGACCTAAACAATGCTAATGGGTTACCAGTAAATACCAATGCCAATACATATGACCAAAATAACTGTATGACTTCCAATCCAAGCGGTATATGTATAGGTAAGTAAAAGAGAAAAAAATTTCCATCCATTTTTTTATTTCTAGATAATTATTAAAATAGATTTTTTTAATATTAGTAAAATATACTTTCAAATATTCTTATTAATTATCTTATCAATTATATCCAGTTCAACTATTGAAGCATATTTAAGTTCATTAAACATATTCGATTCCGATATTGTAACAGCGAATATAAAAGAATAAACTAATATAGATATCAAAGATAAAAATGTATAAAAATTACCTCAAAGAAATAATGAAATAGTTATTCAAATATTTTAATTATGTTTCATTCTTATAGGAATCAGAAATTCTATACAAGATATATTTATCAGTTGGAGAAAATTTTGGAGGAGTAGGATCAACGGTAATTGCTGAACAAGATGGGCATTGACTCTTAAGAGTATAAATATTGCATATTAAACACTTTCTCAATAAATGTTTCATGTTAATGGATTAATTGTTGTTGGGTTTTTTTAGATTCTTGACGTATAAAATTAAAATGACCGCCCTCTTTTTCAATGGCAGATTTGATTTTTTCTATAGAATTATTAATAGATTTCTCCGCTACTTTAAAATTATCAGCAGCAACAACTATTCGATATTTAGGTGCCGCAATATATGAGATTATAACCTTTGCATTACCTTTTGTAGTTTCTGCAGCACTTAAAATAGATTTTATAATTTCTACACCATTAGATTTTTGTGATGAAACCTCTAATATGCCTCTTATTTCAACATGAGGAATAGAAATCTTTTTACTTTCTTCTTCAATTATATTAATTACATTGTCATTTAATTCTAATGGTAGTAATACCTCTTTTCCTTTTTTTGTTGTAGCTTCAAAAATATCATAAACATAATCGTATTTGGTTAAAATTTTTTCTTCAATTTGTTTTATTTGTTCATCTGAAAGGTTGGCTTTACTTTTTATTATTGCCATGAAAGCATTAGCCTTTTCATTTTTCTTAACTTCTATAATTTTTGACTTTTTTTCTTCTCCTGATACTTGTTTTAATGATAAATCTACTTCTGATCTTGTTTTATTTACTCTAATAACTTTTAATACAATTTTTTGATTAGGTCTTACATATCTTTCAATATTTCTGATCCAACCTGTTGCTATTTCAGAAATATGTAAAAAACCTGTTATATTACCATATTCTTCTAAAGAAACATATGCACCATGATTGGTAACTTGTTTAACATTAGCAAGAACAATATCTCCTTCATCAGGGAGATCCTTATGATCCTCCATCTTTAATTAACTCAAAGATGAGATATATTTATTTTGTCAAGTATTTCATAATTTTGGCAATTAATAATCAATTCCCTTTTTAGCTTTGATTCCATATTGATAAGGATGTTTGATCTCTTTCATTTCAGTGACTAAATCAGCAACTTCAATAATTTCAATTGGAGCATAATTACCCGTTAACACAATAGATGTATCTTTTGGTCGCATATTGATTAATTCAATTACTTCCTCCGTTGAAACGAGTTTAAGATTTATTGCATAATTAATTTCATCTAATATAATTATATCGTATTTTTTGGAAGATATTTTTTCTCTTGCAAGAATTAATGCATCATTTGCAGATTTTTTATGTTCTCTAAAATCATGATCATCATCTAATATTCCAATAAAACCTTTTCCTGCGGCTATCATTTCAAATTCAGGATTTAATCTTTTAGAACTAGAAAGCTCTCCATAATACCATTCACCTTTAATAAATTGAATCATTAATACCTTAAGTCCATGACCTACTGCTCTCAGTACTATTCCTAATGCAGCAGTAGTTTTTCCTTTTCCTTTACCAGTATAAATTAATACAAGTCCTCTTTTAGTTTCCATGTTATAGTTGTATACTTTAAGATTTTAAATTATATTTTTCTTTCTCATAATACATAATTTTTATATAGATTATCTATATTATTTATAGAATGATTATTTAAAAAGTTTATATCTTTAACACTATAACTATGTAATAAGCTTTTTTTAGATATGCAAAATAAACAAACAATACTACAGAATTGGAATAACGAGCAAGTATCTATTAATGAAATTATTAGCAATATTTTCAATTTACTCAATATTAATAATATAGAAATTAAAAACAAAGTCATAGAAATTTCAAGAAATTCTACAGTTAAAAATCCATCAGATAAATGGTTTTATGTATTGAAAATAGTTTCTATTTATTGTATAAAAAATAGTATAATTTTTTATCAATCTCAATTATATGATCTTTTGACGATATTATCTAGAATCCTCAATGAAAAGAAAAAAGAAATCGTAAATACAATTACATTTAACATTTATAAAGATATCATGGAAAATTATAATAAGTTAAACGATACCCTAAAACTTATTTTTCCAGTCATAATAGTAAATGTTATGTATATACTAAAATATGGACACGATCTTGAAGGAAAGCCAATAAAGATACATACAATTAACAATTATTATCAGAATTCAAAACTTAATTTAGAAAATGAATTGAAAAAAATATTATCATTCAGTATAGAAACTAACAATACTCAAGATAATAAAATAGTTAGAATACTAGAGAAAATTACTGGAAGAAATGGAAGAGAAATACAAATTGCATTCCAAAATTTAATTGAATCTGATCAAAAAAAGATAGAAGATATTTGTAATAATTATCAAAAACTTCAAGAATATTTTAAAATCATTGAAGATTATGGATTTAGTGAAATAATAGAGAAAGAAGCTGGAAGAAAATTATCCGGCAGTCAATTACAACATGCAGTATACTCAATTAAAAAAACAAAACTATATCTTGAAAACTTATTGGATGGCGCGTTTGTTCCAAGGGGTAAACATGGAATTAATCATATAAAACATAATATTGAATATGGTTTCCAATTAGCTGGTATAATACAATCAAAAAGAAAAAAATATAATTTTGATAAAGATAATTTACAAGTCTAATTTTAAAATTTATAGAAATTCTATATATCACAATGACTGATAGAATCAAGGTTAAAGCCAAAATAAACAATATTCTTGGAATTTGTTGTTATCATTTACTCCCTATAAAACAGGAATATCACATTGGAAAAGGAAAACTTATAGGAATTTGTACTCTATCAAGCTTAGATTTACTCAAAGAAATCAAAAATAATCAAGAGATCATGGATAACATTTCTATAGTAGGTAGACTACTTTCAGAAAATAAAGGAATAGATCAAATTATTAAATATACTACAAATAATAAAAGTTTGAAATATCTTTTACTTTGCGGAGAAGAAGTCAAAGGTCATTTGTCTGGACAAACATTAATTGCGTTAAAAAATAACGGAATTGATCAAAATAAAAGAGTTATAAACTCTGTTGCGCCATACCCATTTTTAGCATGTTCAAATGATGAAATTGAATATTTTAGACACCACATAAATATAATTAATAAGATTGGATTAAAAGATATATATAAAATAAAAGATATAGTCTTTAATATTTAGTTAATTTTACTAAAACTAATGAAAATAAAATGTATCAAAATAAAAATAAAAATAAAAGTTTAACAAAATTATTTATATAAAACTTAAATATCTCAAATTACAAGTTTCTTCTTAAATAAATAAAACATTTTTTGTTTTTTATAAAAAATTTATAACAGTGTTTGCTTTTTTATATTTATGGAATATGCAAATCCAAATGTTTTAGTAGATACACAATGGGTAGAAGACCATGTAAATGACAATAATGTTCGGATAGCTGAAGTTGACTATGATCCAAAAGCAAATTATAATCTTGGTCATATCCCTAATGCAGTTTTATTTGACTGGAAAAAGGATATAAATGATCCTCTTAACAGAAATATCATTTCAAAAGACGATTGTTCAACATTGTTACAAAAAGCTGGAATAAATAATGATACTATTCTTGTATTATATGGTGATTTTAATAATTGGTTTGCTGCTTTTGCTTTCTGGGTTTTTAAATATTATGGCTATAAAGACATTAGACTAATGAATGGGGGAAGAAAAAAATGGCTTGAAGAAGACAGACCAATTTCAAAAGAAAGTCCAAATTTCTCAAAAGGTAACTTTCAGGCTGCTGAACCTGATGAAAGTATAAGGGTGTATTTGGATTATGTAAGAAATCGTGTAATGTCACAACAAGGTACTTTAGTTGATGTAAGAAGTCCTGCTGAGTTTACAGGTCAAATAACTGCCCCTCCAGAATACCCTACTGAACATGCACAAAGAGGAGGACACATACCTAGTGCACAAAATATTCCTTGGGGTCAAGCAGTTAATGAAGATGGTACTTTTAAATCTGTGGAGGATTTAAAAAAATTATATGAACCAAAAGGAATTACACCAGACAAAGAAGTTATTACATATTGTAGAATAGGAGAACGTTCATCACATACATGGTTTGTTTTGAAATATCTCCTTGGATATCCTAATGTAAAAAATTATGATGGATCATGGACTGAATGGGGAAATATGATAAATAATCCAATTGAAAAGTAAATAAAAGTACTCATCAATTAATTTTTTCTTTTTTAACTAAAAAATGAAATATAGAACCTTCTTTTCTTACTTCTAATATTGATTGAGAATGTTCTTTAGACCATCTTTCCAATTCGAGATCAGCAGTTATATCATCAGAAGCCAAATACACAATCTCGCCGATGTTAATTTGAGTAAATAGATCATCCAATTTGGCAAGAGTTGCAGCACATTCAGTACCAAGCTCATAAATTTCATAATCTGGATAGGCTTTGAAACAATGGACATGAAATTCATCTATAAGAGTTTTAAATTGTACATGACATCCATCAATTGATTTTAAATAATCATGTTCTTTTTCTAAATTTGAAGGAACAATTTTTACCAGCCAACCTAAATCATAAGGACTATCATTAACTTGTTTGGGTTTAGAGAGTACCGAGATATTAATCTCTTTTATCTTACCACTAATTGGAGAGCGTATTATTCCAAAATATTTTGAACTTTCTATGGAACCTAAGCTTTTTCCTTTTTCAATAACAATATCTTTTTTTTTTAGTTTAATTGTTTTTATTTTGCCTGAAATAAATGATAAAATAGGTATGATTCCAATCTTTATCGAGTCCATATTCGAAGTATCGATCCATACAAAGTTATCAGGATCGTATAACAAGTTATCAGGAAAATTACAATTATTAATAATCATAAATCTAAAAACATTTTATAACCAATTTTATTCTTTACATTGCTCTAAATTTTTTAGTATAATAGATAAAGATATAATAATGTATTTCAAATGATTATTGAAAGACTAATTAGGATATATAGATTATTGTAATAATCTTAATTCTTTCATACATATCTAATACTATATGGTTTCTAAAATTGGTATCCAATAGATCAAAAATATAAACTTAAGAGTTTCGTCATTTGTAATAGATGAAAACCAATGATTTAGATAGAAAATAAAAAAAGAGATATGGTTCTATATTGAACTGGTACATAAAACAGTATTGGAATATAGCTATATCAAGAAATGAAATATAACACGTATAGCATTAGATTTCTTTTGATCTCTTTTTCCAAATTGAAAGACATAGATGATGGGATAATATGGTATCTGAAAGCAATCAAATTTCCACTTAAAACATAGATTGGATTCACAATTGAAAAAGGGTTTGATTTTAAGAGAATAGTGTAATATTTTAATAAGGATAGGAAAGTTTTAATAATTTCTATCTTTTTTTCGACAAAAAGAAGTAGTGGTCTAAACACATATACAATTGGATACGATTGTTCATTCATATTATAATACCACCAGTACAAACAAGTAAAATTTTATCTCTTGTGAAAATATGCCAATTATCCTTAAATTAACAAAGCCCATAATGATAATTAAATTTGTACATGAATGAACATGATACATTAGTTAAAATTAATTCAGATATTAGAAATTGTAAATTATGTTTATTATCAAATACGAGAAAAAATGCTGTTCCTGGTGAAGGAAATTTCCTAAAGAAATTAATGATAATAGGTGAGGCTCCAGGTTATTATGAAGATCAATCAGGAAGACCTTTTATTGGTGCTGCTGGAAAAATATTAAGAAATACCTTAGCAAAAAACAAGATAAATAATGAAGATGTATTCATTACTAATATTGTAAAATGTAGGCCTCCAAATAATAGACCACCACAAATTAATGAAAAAAAAACATGTCTACAGTATTTAGATAGACAAATCTTTTTACTAAAACCAAAAATAATATGTTTATTGGGAAATGTGGCGAGTTCCTATATCCTAGGTCTTAAGTCTATTACAAATGAAAGAGGAAAAGTTATACACAAGAATGGCTTGAAATTTTTTATTACTTATCATCCTGCAGCTACAATTTATAATCGAAATTTGCTAAATACATTTGAATTAGATATAAAGAAACTCGCAGAATATGTATCTAAAAATTTTTAGTTTGAAAAAAAAAGTTATTGAATCATCAAGAATCAGCAGTTTGATCTATTATTTAATAATAGCTAATAACAATACCAATTGATGCATTATGACAAATATCAGATAAAAAATTTATATTGTAAATTTGATGGAATGTGTCAACCTGTAAATCCAGGAGGGATAGCATGTTATGGTTTTATTATTCAAAAAAAAAATAATAAAGTTAATAAAATTTATGAAGAAGCAGGTATTGCCATTGAGCCTTTTTCCAAGGAATCTAGCAATAACGTTGCAGAATATGTAGGATTAATAAAAGCATTAGAATGGTTATTTAACAACAGATATAACAAATCAATAATATTCATCCAAGGAGATTCTCAATTAATTATTAATCAGCTTTGTGGTAAATATAGAGTAAGATCAGAAAAATTAATGTTTTATTATGAAAGAACTAAAACACTTATTAAAAATTTTGAAAATCTTCAGATAGAATGGATAGCAAGAGATAAGAATAAAGAAGCTGATGATTTAGCAAATAAAGCATATATTGATTTTATAGATAAAAATTATGAGCATTTATATAACAAATTAAAACCATATTTTGCAACTGATCAACAAATTAATTTATTAAGACATTTAAAAATTAATCCTTCTAGATACTTAAGTCGAATCGAGGCAAATAGATTCCTTAAGAAATATAATGAAAAAAAATGAACCTTTTTTATTAATTTCATTGATGCAAAGCTTTTATCTAGTTTGTTTATTGTATATTTTGAATGCCAAGAACAAAGAGTTCAGCAAAGTCTTCAGAAAAGGAAGCTATCCCACAATGGATAGAAGAAGAGATTAAATCAATACAATTTACAGAATCTGAAAAACTAAATCGAACGGGATACATATTAGAAATTTACAAAGATGATTATAAATTAGACATACAACTTTATGAAGCATTACCTGATGGCCGTACTATAGTAGAAGGCATAGATGTTCCATCCTCTCAAGATATATCTAGATTTATGAAGGGATTCGTTTATGAGTTCAAGATTAAAATGTCTCGTGGAAAACTTAGCGAGAATGCCATAGAATTTCTTAAATCACAATTTATGGTAGATATGGACTCTATTTATCAATTTGAATTGATTGAATTACAATTAATGGATGTTGAATCTGAAGAAAACTTACAAGATGCATTTGATGATACCGACGATTCATAATTGAAATATAAGTAAATCATAAAGATCATCAATATTAACCATATGGTTTTTTCAGCTAACAAGAATTAGTGATCAAGCTTGTGAATTTTTTCCTGATGTAATTTTTTTATCGATAGTAAGTTTCATTAATAAAATCCACATAATTACAAGAGGAATATGATAAGATGCAATTCTCCAAGAAATAATTACATCTAAATGTGAATCTTTCAAGACATCATTTATTGATGGCAAATGATCCAAACCAGAGACATACGCCCACAATCCGAGTTCAGTTAATCCTGATCCACCTACTGTTATTGGTAAACTTCCTAATTCAGTGGAAGCTGCAGTAGCTAAAATAGACTTATATAGATCTAGATCAGATTCTACTAGTCCCCCAAGGACAAGAAAAGATGCACCAAGACACCCAAACGCCAAAAAAGTAATAACTATGCCAACAAAGAATATTTTTATTGTTCTTTTTGAATTGAAGTTTTCTCTACTCATAGTGCATAAATCGCTAATTGCAGAATTTGTATAATTAATAATTATGTCTGCACGTTGCTGTGACAAAAATCTTTTTATTAGTTTTGTCATAAACTTGGGAAGTTGAATATTATAATGTGCTGAGAAAATAACAACTATTAACCAGAATCCAAAAATCAACGAAGAAATAAGGATTATAATGGTACCAATAAGAATTGCACCATTATAAAGAGCGATTATACCTGCAAATAATGCAAGAATTGTTCCCACAAAAACATCTGCAATAATTTCCATTGTAGCAATCCAAGCTGCAATCCCAGCTGGAACTTTGTTTTTTGTTAGCCATGCTATTCGAACTATTTCGCCTCCAATATAAGATGGCGTAGTATTAGTAACAAATTCACTTCCAATACGCACAGAGATTAATTTAAAAGATGAGGCTATTTTATAGTTTAAAAATTTATCTACAAAATATTTAAATCTGAATGCCTGAAGAAAAACTTTTGTTAGACTAAATATAATAGACATAATAAATGGAACCAATCCAACACTAAATATCTCTGTAACAGACACTGGAGAGAAAATAAATAGAAAAAGAAGAGGTAAAAGACTTATTAGTATTGCAATTAGTTTCCAATTCAAGTTATCTGATTACTAAACTATATAGTTATATAATAATCAATCAATTTTATAAATATAATAATGGAATACTTATAATATAAATATAAATTTAAATGATCATATATATTATATTTGAAAGACAAAAAAGTTAATGAAAGCCATTTATATAACAGGAACAGCAGGTTCAGGAAAATCCATACTTACTGCTAATCTCTTACAATGGTATATTAACCATGATAATTTCCCTATTACTGTTAATTTGGATCCTGCTGTATCAGAATTACCTTATCATCCAGATGTAGATATACGAAATTATATAGACATAAACAATATAATAGAAACGTATGGTTTAGGTCCGAATGGTGCAATAATAATGTCGCATGATTTGATTGGTACGAAAATTCAAGAGATTCAATTAGAAGTTGATGAATTAAACCCAGATTATATTTTAATTGATACTCCTGGACAAATTGAATTATTTGCTTATAGATCTAGTGGTTACTATTTTATATCTAATTTTCAAGCAGACAATAAAGTTACTATCTTTATAATGGATGGTGTACTAGTTTCATCCCCAATTAATTTTGTTTCTTTATCACTACTTTCTGCTTCGATAAATTTTAGATTAAAAACGTCACAGATAAATGTATTATCAAAAAGGGATTTAATAATAGATAATTTAGAAAATATTTTAGATTGGGCTCATTCAGATACAGCGCTATTAGAAGCTTTAGATAAAGAAAAGAATCTAGAATTTTCTTTATTGAATAAAGATTTGATGAAAATTATTTCACAAAATGGATTGAATCAAGAATTAATAGCTGTATCTAATCTAACAATGAACGGTTTAATAGAATTATCTGCAGTTTTATCAAGAATACTTAATCAAGGAGAAGAAGTTCAATATTAGATATACAAGAAATGGATTCATGTAAAGCAATAGCTCCATCATCTACAGCTAATTTAGGACCAGGTTTTGACATATTTGGACTCGCTTTAGATCTCTTTTATGATGAAATAAGAATAACCAAGAATAGAAGTCAAAATAAAAGGATAGTTATCTCCACAATAAAACAAGAAGAGGGAATAAAAATTCCATCAGATAATAAAAACAATTCTGCTGCATTGGTAGTTCAGACAATGATGGAAGACTTTAAAATAAATGATAACATCGATATTGAAATAATTAAAGGAGTCCCTCCAGGATATGGTTTAGGCAGTAGTGCAGCATCATGCGTTGCTGCAGCATATGCTTTTAACCAAATATATAATCTGAAAATAGAGTTAAAGGAATTAATTAATTATGCTGCTGAAGGAGAAAGGGTTTCAGCAGGAACCAAACATTATGATAATGTTGCTAGTTCTATGTTAGGAGGATTTATAGTAGTAAGAATGCTTCCACATCTTGAATTTATCAAATTTGAACCACCTGAAGATCTTTTTTTTGTAATTGGAATTCCCAATATTATAGTTCCAAAAAAGAAAACGGAAGCTGCGAGAGGCATATTACCTTTAAATGCACCTTTAGAAAATATCATAACAAATATTTCTAATGCAAGTACTATTGTGGCTGGCTTTGCCTATAAAGATGTAGAAATGATAGCAAAGGGAATTGACGATAAAATCGTTGAACCTGCTAGAAAAAAAATGATCCCAGGTTTTGACAAGGTAAAGGAGAAGGCTATTAATGCAGGTGCATTAGCACTTACTATTAGTGGTGCTGGACCTTCGATTATTTCAATACTGAAGACAAACAGCCATTCGAATAGCATTATGGAAGCGATTAAAGAAGGATTTGCAGAATCAAAAATTGAAAGTAAGGTTTACCTATGTAAACCCAGTAATGGTGTAAAAAAAAAAGATAGAATATTGTTCTCTTAATTTACTTCTTTTTTCCTTTATTAAGAAATGCAGACATGAGACTTATCCTATCTTCGTGAGCGAAGCAAAGAGCCCATCCATAAATTTCCATTCGTAAACCAGAATCAATATCAACATCCATTCCTTTGTTAATTAAGTATTTACTTGTCTTTATGGCATTATAGCTATTCTTTGTAATTTCTTTAGCCATAGAAAGGGATTTTTCTATTAACTTTTTATTTAAAATTTTTGCTAATTCTTTTTCATGTTCTTTACGTTTTATTTCATCATCACCATCAGAAGAAGCCGCTTCAAGTAATTCTTCTTGTGTTAATTTGATAACGTCGTTAACCAATCCAATGCTATATGCCTCTTCTGCATTTATCATTTTTCCTGTAAAAATCATTTCTTTTGCTTTAGCAGGTCCGATAATCCGTAACAATCTTTGTGTTCCTCCCCAACCTGGTGGTATTCCAATTGTGACTTCAGGTTGACCAATTTTTGCATTGCTTGAACATATTCTGATATCACAAACCAATGCCAATTCACATCCTCCACCTAATGCAAAACCATTAATTGCAGCTATTACTGGTTTTTCTAATCTTTCAATTTTATTTAATACTGATTGAGCTGCTGATGCATATTTCTCTGCATCAATAGGAGTTATATTAACCATATAAGAAATATCTGCTCCTGCACAAAATGATTTTTCGCCAACTCCCGTTATAATAACAGCTTTTATATTATTATCCACTCCAACAATATCTATTGTTTTAGATAACTCCCAAATTACATCTACATTCATTGAATTCAATGCTTCAGGTCTATTGATTTTAATTAGTGCTACATCACCTATTGGTTCCAAGAGAACATATTTTAGTGTAGACATATTCTTATTCCAATAACAAACATCAATTAAACTTTATTAAAAAATAACATAAAAAATTAATAAAAAATAAATAAAATTTATTAAAAATATTTATTAAAAATTACTATAAATAAAAATTATAATTTTTTAGTGAAAGGGAAGAATTATGCTCCAGCCATACCATTTCTTAAATCTACTGCTCGATGATCTTCACTTTCAGCAGCTGCTGCTTTATGCATTTCTGACAAAGCACAACCCATTTGTGCTTCTGGTTTTCCTCTTCTCATCAAGCCACGATATAATCCAGCTTCTAATGTTTGTCCATGTGCTTTTTCCCATTCTTCTACAGGAATACTATATTTCTTTTGAATTCTATCACGATACCATTCAGGTATAACATTAAATGCACAAAATGGAATTATTCTAAGGTCAGGTGTTAAATAATGTATATCACATCTTTGTAATCTTTCCAGATCTTCATTGTATTTGTCCTGAAAATGCATCATGCCTAAGAATAAAGATCTAACATGCCAAGACCCTACTGCATCAAAGTTACGTTTTAGCAGAATGCTAGAGAACATCTTTGCTAGGTTAAGTCCATGAGGCTGTTTATTTCTATCTACAAATTGATTTAATTTTCTCATTACATCTAACATTGCCCAATATCTATTTGCACCAGAACGTAATTCATCTGCTTTTTCTTCGAAATATTCCAATAAGCCTTTAATATCGACAAACGATGTCAATGGGATCAATTTCTTTGTTTGAACATCTTCGAACACATAAGTGCCCGCACCACATGCAAAATGAATTGATAATTCATATTTTGGTTTTTTGCTAAATGCTTCAATAACATCAGTCATTGGCATACATGATGGAACAGGAAACCAAGAATCGGTAGAAATTTCACCATTAGTTTGTTCTTGAATTCTTTCAATACAATCTGGAATAGTAATTCTATATTTCTCTCTTTCTTTTTTGCCCATTCTTCCTGTAAGTGAAACTGGTTGAAAATTAACAGCATGCACTACATCCATATTTTTTTGAGCAAATCGAATTATACCTCCCAATTCATGATCGTTTATTGATTTGATAACAGTAGGGACAAAAACAACAGTCATACCACATTTCCTAGCAGATTCTAGAGTATAAGGAACTTCCCAATGATTTTTAGGATTAGTACGCGGAGTAACACCATCAAAGGATAGATAAAGATTACTTACGCCAGCATTTCGTACCTGACGCATTGTTTCAGGAGACATTGCCAATTTAATTCCGTTAGTATTTAATTGAATATGATCGACTCCTTCTTCTTTCATTATTTTAATAACATCAACAATATCATCTCTAAGCATTGGTTCACCACCAGTAACTTGTATAGAGTTTCCTGCAATTGGTCTTTCAGCTTTTAAAGTCTTCATCATAGCTCGAATTTGTTCATAATTTGGTTCATAGAGATATGCACCTTCTAGACCTTTTTTCACATAGAAAAAACAATACCAACATGTTAAATCACATCTGTTAGTCACTATCATATTAGAAAGTCCAGAATGTGATAAATGATTTGTGCATAATCCACAATTTGTTGGACAAGCACATTTATCTACCATAACATTTGGAGCATGTGCACCCTTTCCATCTTTCCAATATGTACTGAATTTTTTGTACATATCTACAGAGCCAAAATACAATTCTTCACATTCTCCATGGGACGGACATGTTTTAGTCATATAGACCTTGCCTTCTCTTTCAAATACTTCTGCATCGAGAATCATATTACAATCAGGACATATACTTTGAGTGTATCTGATTGTTTTTTTAGTAGTAGATATTTTTTTTGTTATATTTGATATTTGTATTAATTCCATAACTAATCTTACCTTGAATTGCTTACTCTAAATTCTTTTGATATATAAATATAATTATATAAATCATAAGGTGATTAGTTAAATACTCATATAAAAAAAGAAAATGAAATGGAAACTGTGATGTTTTTTATTAAAAAATTTTAAAATTTAGGCATACTGGTAATGGCTTGCTTTCATTCCAGGTTTCATATCTCTTTGGGTTCTTACTTTTCTTACGGCATCTTCAAAATGACGCATAGTAACACTAGCTTCCATTGTATGTTTAGATGCTTCCTCTGGATTTGGATACTTACCAATATACTCATGTAAGA
>DASSVK010000070.1:0-4651 GCA_035706205.1 Nitrososphaeraceae archaeon
GTGCGGGTTTGTAATTACACAATCAATTATTAATAACAACCAACATCAGATCTAATATTGTATTATCAGATCCTCATCACTTGTAGTATTATGAGCGCAAATGGAGATCAATAATTCATTTTTTTGGTTCCATGACCAACACATCATCGTTATTGATGCCGCCTAGCCTTGCGTTCGACAAACTCTTCATCTCATGCTAAATAATATAAACCTAAGTTTTATTTCTGTATCAACAAGATAATCTCAGACTGTCTTATTTTATGACCGAGATTATAGTAGATTACATTATATGCACTTTAGGTTTATCGTTCTTCTTGACTTAGCAAGAGAAGCTGCCCGATATTATATAATCAGGAATAATTCTTGTCGACTTTCTCTTTTATAAATCTTGAGTTTATCTGTTTTTGTTATTTTTAATGAGATAGATGTTATTTGCCTATAGTCACAACTTATAAATTAGTTCTTTAACTTTTTCTGTTTTCATATAATGTCTATTAATGACTATGTTAAATTTTATGAAGATCATACCAAAAATTCTCATTTACTTTACGAAAATTCTCTGAATTTTTTTCCTGGAGGAATTAGTCATAATATTAGATATTTTAAGCCGTATCCTTTTTTTGTTAAGAAAGCTACTGGAAAATACCTTATTGATGTTGATGATAATAGGTATACAGATTATTGGATGGGCCATTGGGCTCTAATACTTGGTCACTCTCCTAAAATTGTCTCATTAGCTTTATCTAAACAAATTAGAAATGGTACTCTTTACGGTACTGTAAACAATACAAGCATTGAATTAGCTGATATTATTCAAAAACTAATGCCTAAAGCGGAAAAAATGAGATTCTCAAGTACAGGTTCAGAAGCTACTATGTATGCAGTAAGACTTGCACGTGCGGCATCTAGAAAGAGAATAGTTGCTAAAATAACAGGAGGATGGCATGGATATAATTCTTCTTTACTTGAAAGTGTAAATTATCCTTTTGAAGTTAGAGAAGGCTTAGGATTAGACGTAGATAATAGATATGTTATATCTATTCCATTTAACGATATCGAATTATCTTTAAAACTATTAAACCAGATAAAAGAAGATCTAGCTTGTATTATCGTTGAACCTATTTTAGGGGGTGCGGGATGCATTATACCAAATAATGAATACTTGCAGGGATTACAGGAATTTTCTAGGAAATACAATATTATATTCATACTAGATGAAATTGTAACTGGCTTCAGGTTATCGATTCATGGAGCTTATAAGCTCTTTAAATTAGATCCAGATTTATTTACATTAGGGAAAATAGCAGGAGGAGGATTACCAATAGGTATAGTATGTGGTAAAAATGAAATTTTATCGCTTTCTAATCCTATTGATAAAAAAAATAAAAATTCCATTTGTTCCATTGGAGGGGGCACATTTTCATCTAATCCAGTTACAATGACTGCTGGATTAAAAACATTACAGTTTCTAAAAAATAATGAAAACCATGTTTATTCAAAAATTAATAATCTTGGGAAATATACAAGAAAAGAACTTCAGAAAATCTTTGATGAAAACAATATTGAGGTAAAAGTAACCGGAATTGGTTCACTTTTCAATATACATTTTCTAAATGATAAAGTTAAGGAAATTAATAATGCAAACGATGTAGCTTTGGCTGATAAAGAAAAATTAAGATTATATCATTTTGCTCTAATCTCCAAGTATAAAATATTCTTCTTACCATTTAAAATGGGAGCAATTTCACATCAACATACTAAAACTGACATTGATTATTTATTAAAATCGACAAGATCCATAATTGATTCTAAAATTCTATGATATTTATTATTCACACAATTATATATCGAACTTTTAATTTAAAGTGATTTCATTTATTTTAAGTTTAAAAATATATAAAAAATACTTGTTTGTTTTTCTTATTGGTTGTTTAATAAGAATTATTCCTGAAATTATAGCTTATCCATATCCAATTGGATATGATACTATAAATTACTATATTCCCTTAGTCAACGAGATAGAATTTGATTCTGTAAAGGATCAATTTAATATTTTTCCATATGTTATATATATATTAAAAATATTTACTTATTTAGATCCTCACAATTTGATGATTGCTTTATCATCAACTATATATGGATCCTTTTCTTTATCAATTTATTTATTATTAGAAGGACTTGCTATAAAACCTGCATGGCTCATGACTATATTTATCTTGTTTCAGATTTCTACATTGAGAACTACTTGGGATTTACAAAAAGATATTCTTGCATTGTCTTTTACTTTTTTAATCTTTTATTTAATTCTTAAAGATAGAAAATTATATTTTTACAAAAAAAAAGTATTTCATTTTTGTTTGATTATTTCATTAGTAATTATAACCATTTTCACTGATACCATGATTTCCTTTTTACTAATATTATCATTGTTAATTTATTTTTCAATTAAAAAGGATAGAAAATACATTATTTTTTTAACAATAATAATAATACTCAGTTTTCTTGTTTTAATAGATAATATTAACAATAACCCATTGGGTAGAAATATATACAAAATATTAGAGGGAAATATAAAAGAAAATATAAACTATACTCCCTTGAATTTAGCAATTCTATTTATAATGATAAATATTTTATTATTTCCATTTTTTATTTATGGAATCAAAAATCTACATGAACTATTGTTATATATTCCATTGAGTTTGGCTTTAGTTGGATCATTCACATGGTTAGTATTACCATATTCTTCCATTTTACTACCAGACAGATGGATAACAATTTCTGGAATTTTTATATCAATTTTTTCTTCTTGTGGATTAATAAGACTATTTTCTTGTAAATCTAAAAATAAACCATACTATAAGATACTTGTACCTATTATTTCTCTTTATATATTTATTGGATTATTTTATATGATATTACCTACTGATTATTCTTTTCCAATTTATGGAATTTTTTCCAATTATACGCAAAAATTTGTTCCTACAACGATGCAATTCAATTCTGTTGATATCGTGGATAACAGAGATCTTTTAATAACTATAGACTGGCTAAATAATAATACAAAATCAAAATCCATTATTTATGGTGATGCACATCTTAGAGGATGGATGAAAACATTGTTAAAGGATCAACGAACTTTTAAATACAATTATTTAAACTTCTCAAAGAATGGAATTTATATTATATTAGCAGATAACATCAATTTAGTAAATCATCCAGTAAAATTGTTATTTTCACAAGGGGATTTTAAGATTATAGAAAAATAAAAACCTTATTAGTAAACAATTATCTAAATCAATAGTACTAATAGTATATTGAAAAAAAAATAATAATTGGTTTAGAAGACGATGGCTGGATTTTAGACAAGGACACAGTATATACCTTGTTTTTATAATGATATTTGCTAATTTTATAACTATACAATATAAATTATTTTTAGAAAAAGTTCCCGCGGTTGATACATTAACTGGCGGAAGTATCTTCGGGTTTGCAATATTTTTTGTCTTATCATATGTTCCAATAGGAATTTTGATAGGATATTGGCATAGAAAAAGTCAATGGAAAGTTGAAGCTGAAGCTCTTTTCAAAGAGAACAAGATTGGTGCAACTATGTGTTATTTGTTATAGACCTTATAGATGGAAAAATTACTGAAAAAGAAAAGCAAGATATGAGAGAAATGTTGCAAAAAATAACAAAAGGAAAAGGAAAATCCTTCAAAGACGATAAAAATGAAAATACATCAATATAAGACTTTCTCAAAATTATATTCCGCTAAACAATAATGCTATTTCTAGGTGCACAATAGCAATATAATTCTCTTGTATCTTTTTATATCTTGTAAACAAATTCCTGAATCTGATATTATGTCATGAATTTGTTCTTTATACAACCATCTTTTTACAGGATATCTTTTCCATAATACCTTTTCTTGTTCTCTTCTATGTCTTATGTACCAGAGGGTTCTTTCCTCTTAATGATTTCTTATTCTATATCTTTTGACTGATGTGCTTTATCAAGATTAGATTCTGTTCCTTATTTCAATCTATTATTGTTGTTGTTAATGATGATATTCTTTTAACAAAGATATTGTCGACTATTATATAAATTTCAATAGTTATTTCCACAGTAACATTATATATCTATTTGCAGATGTTATCATGATAGATAAAGGAATATTATCTTATATCTATAAGAATCTTTTGATTCTAAATTTGCTTCGATCGATAGGATTATGTACAACAGTCATCTTCTGCCTAAAGTTGATTTTTTGGTTCCTGTAAAGTGATTCCCAATGTCAACTTATTCCTTTTCTGTTATCATTATTATTCTAATAATTTTGACTATAATTTTAAATATGTCTACTTTTCCAGAACATAAATCATATATTACAAATAAAAACAGATTTAAATTATCTTGGTAATATTTTTCACTAATATATAGCTAATAAATAGTGTACCATCTACTACCACTTATATTGAACAATTAGATGACCTATTATGTTTTCAGGCTTTTCAGATGATAAAATATTTTTATTTTCACTTCATAACTTATTTGGAATGTTTATAATTGTTCTAAAATAATATTTTTATTCTTTTATATTGGATACTTTTAGGAAATTTTTAACATCACTTTCATATAGTTTAACAT
>DASSVK010000071.1:0-11554 GCA_035706205.1 Nitrososphaeraceae archaeon
CCTGGGCTCCATCCACTTTGTCCCCACTTTCTATCTTTTAGGACTTGAATCCAACCTTTACCATCACCAAAATCTAACCATGCATTAAGTACGACCTCTTGCTTGACTCTATCAGTTACAAATGTCAAGAAGAATTTGTATTCTTTGTTATCCACCAACTGGAGACCATTTGGATAGGATACAGTCATTCCACTACCCTGGCTGTTGTGCCAATATTCAGCTTTTGATTCAACATTTGTTCTATGAAATGCCAATCCGAATCCACCAAAAACTAGCTGACCATCTAAACTCCAGCCATTTGTACCATGATTACCATCCTTTATCGATAGGTTATCAATTCCGGGTTTAAACATGAATGTTCCTGTCATTGCAGTGTTGAAACCAGCCATTGGTAATTGAGAAAATTGTGGGACTTCATGATAATTCCAATATACACGACCATTTCCTCCTCCAGATTGAACTTCTAGCCAGCCATTTTTGATAGGATGTGAGCTTACACCACTTGCGCTACTTGATAGTATTACGCGGTCAGTAGGATGAGTCTGGCCAGATTTCAGTACCATATCTTTAGATAATGAAGGCTGGGAATCATAAAACCAGATGATATTTGGAACTGGAAATACTCCTCCAGTTGGTGGTGGTAAATTAGTTGAAACTTGGATTGATACTTGTGTTATTGCCTGTTTATTTCCTTTTTGTGCTATTACTTGGAAGCCTAATTGGAAGTTACCATTAGGTGCAGTAAATTGTTTTTTGAAAGATCCTATATCTGTTAGTGTTACTGGTTGTCCGGCTGTCTGTGTTATTATTACTGTATCAGCTACTGATTGACTACCATCCAATATCACTGTCTGTCCTCCTTGAACTTGTGATGGAGCTACGAGTTTAGCAACTGGATCTTGTCCTGGAGGAGGAGGTGGAGGTGGTGGTATAGTTGTTGGTAGATCATCCAGAGTAATTAAGCATGTTTTTATCTCTCCAACTTTGATCTGGCCTCCGCATTGATTTCCAAAGGATGGTTTATATCCTTGGGTATTAGGAACAGAAATAGAATATTGACCTTCTTGAATAGAAATGATTTGCATTAAATTTGATGAAGCAGCTTGAAAAGAGGGAGGAAAAGCTTGGCTTCCAAGCATATTTATCCTAAAATCAGATGCCTGTTTGGTACCTCCATTATCGTTAATAACATTTGTTGCTAAAATGAGGAAACCCAATTGTGATTGCTCTTCAACCGGTGGTATTTGTGAGATTGTTAATTTTTCTCCTCCACTAGTTTGTAGAGACGGTAATGATAGTGGAAATATTGGAAATAATTGTTCACTAGTTTTTTTCTTTGTAGTTAAGTCATCCAACGTAATAGAACAAGATTTTTTATCACCAGCTTTGATCTTGCCTTCACACTGATTTCCAAATGATATTTTATATCCTTGGGTATTAGGAACAGAAATAGAATATTGACCTTCTTGAATAGAAATGATTTGGACTCTAGGCGAGGCTGAAGCTTGAAAAGTGGGGGGAAAAGCTTTGCTTCCAAGCATATTTATTGTGAAATCAGTTGCCTGTTTGGTACCTCCATTATCGTTAATAACATTTGTTGTTATTATAAGGAAACCTAATTGCGATTGCTCTTCAACTGATGGTATTTGTGCAATTGTGGGTACCTGAATTTCAGACTCTTGTGCAAAACTAATAATGGGAAATAAAATTATAATAATAAAAAAAGATAAAAATAAAAGTAATAAGCTAAATATCATAGTTATTTAATCCATTTTTAAAGGTAGATTAAATATATATTTGAATTAAGTCACAGAATCTAATAATAAATTATTCTAGAATTATTAACGTTCTTATTTATTTTTGAATTTATAACTTTATTAGCTAAGATAATTTTTCTGTTTAATTATATAGAATCTTTTAATATATTTTAAAATCCATTATTAGTTATATAGATATCACTGTTAATATAATAATTTGCATTCTTGACAGCAAAAAATTTTAATTAGAATTATTTATAATAAATTCAATTTAAGTTCAATCAAGATGAATATGAAGAAATGAATTTGTAAGGATATATAATACCTGAAGTGAATCATAAAGTATATAAAAAAACAGACAATACCATGATGATAAAATGTTTGAACAATTTAAAGAAATAGCAGAAAGATAAACCAAATACAATATTGAAAATCCGGTTAAAACAATTTCATCTCAATTCATTTATCATAGTCTAGATTGTACTGAAGATGATTGTAGAGTATTTCTCATCTCAGGATTTATTTGAAAAAGAAATAATAAGATATTTATTTGAAGATAAAAAGAATTTATAATTTTAGGATGAAGAATATTGTATATGATGATAGAGAATTAGATATAGAAAGATATTTAATATGAGTAAAAGGTAACAAAAACCAAATAATTAATTTAAATAGATTAATAATATTTTCTATAATTCAAAATTATATATAAAAAATAAAAAAATAAATTTCTAACTTATTGGAGCACTAGTCTACTTTATCTTTTGCTTCTTCAGCACCTTCTTCCATTCTGTTGCCTGCTTTTTTTGCTTCTCTTTTCATTTTCTCGCCTGCATCTTCCATTTCATCTTTTATTTCTGACATTATTTATTATAATACAACATAGTATAAAATGATATCATAAAAACTTCAATTATTAATTTTTCTTATTAAGAAGACAAATACTATAAAATATTCTATATCATTATGTTAAAGTTAAATATTTTTAAGAATTAGAGTTATTTCAAATAATTATAAATATGCTCTATTATAATGTATTGATAAAATTAAAAATATTGATATAGGTCACTAAAAGATATAGTGAAATTTATTTCATATATAATTTAATATAACTTATAGAAATAGAATTAAATAGATTGAATATTATCTGGAGAATATAAAATTATTTATTTATTTATATTTATTTATTTTTTTTAATTTTAGCCACAAAATAATTTTCAAGAATTAGATTTGAAAAACTCTAACAAACATAAGAAAAATAAATTTATATAAAAACAGATAGATATATATTTTTATTTCAATTACAGTTATAAGAATTAGTAATTCTCTTTGTTATTTATTTAATTGATTAATTAACTTGTTTAATTATCATTATTATTATAATTTATCTTAAATATAACTAAATCTCTTTTACCACTTTGCGGATATAAAATAACTCTTGAAGCTATAGTAGTTTGTTGAAAAAATATCTAATACATCTAGATAATAATAAATGAATATCATTTATTTTAATATTTTATAATATAAAAAGTTAAGAATCAATATATAAAAAAGATAAATATAATTTTAGTTAGTTAATAAATAAACTTATTATTTATGACATATAACACTTAATATGAAATAATAATATTATTTGATAATGATTATATATTTTTACTATATTTTTTTATCCTTTACATTTTTATGCGTAATTGAATATGGATGTCAACAATCACAGTTAATAAGCAATCAAGCATATGCGTTTCATTCCACACAAGTTATAGATGTAGATAGACATTTACCTTCGATAATGTTCCCTATAGAAAAAGATATTCTAATTTACTCAATTGATTCTACAATACCAGCAGAAAAATCAGTAAATATTAAAAATAATATTTCAAAACTCTCAGATTCTACCGAGTCTAATAATTTTGTAATAGAGGAATTTCCTGTTCCATCGGGCTCTCGTCCTCATGATATAGCACCTGCATCAGATGGAACAATTTGGTATACGGCTCAAGGATCAGGAGATTTAGGACATTTAGATCCAAATACTGGAGAGATACATCACATTGATCTTGGTAGTGGCTCTGCTCCTCATGGTGTTATTGTTGGACCAGATGGTGCACCTTGGATTACAGATGGAGGCCTAAATGCCATTGTACGAGTAGACCCTGCAACAGAGAAGATAACAATTTTCTCCTTACCTGAAAAGCATGCAAATGCTAACCTAAATACAGCTACATTTGATGGAAATGGCATATTATGGTTTACAGGACAAAGTGGAATATTTGGTTATTTAGATCCAAAAAAAGGACATTTAGAGGTTTTTTATGCTCCTCGTGGATCGGGACCATATGGTATAACTACAACACCTGATGGAAAGATTTACTTTGCATCTTTAGCTGGAAGTTATATAGCACGCATTGATTCAGAAACTGGAAATGTCACTGTTCTGGAACCGCCAACTCCTGATCAAGGAGCTAGACGAGTTTGGTCTGACTCCAACAATAAAATTTGGGTAAGCGAGTGGATTGGTGGAAAGTTAGCCGTTTATGACGCTAACATTAATAGTTGGAAGGAGTGGCAAGTTCCTGGAGAAAATCCATCGCCATATGCTGTTTATGTAGATGAACATGATAAGGTATGGATTAGCGATTTTGGATCAAATTCATTTTTACGTTTTGATCCACTTTTAGAAAGATTTGAGGAGTTTAAGATACCTAGCAATGATGCTAAAGTACGTCAGATATTGGGAAGTCCTGGAGAAGTGTGGGGAGCCGAATCTGGAACCGATAAACTTGTTAGAGTTCGAGCTAATAATTAAATAAATAAATTTTATTTAGTCTTGATTTACAATATTGTAAAATTTTTATCAATTTTTTTCAAATATAAAATGAGATTAAAGAGATAGCAAATAATACATTACAATATAAATAAAATATCACAGATAGCTTTAAAGTATTTAATATTTTTTATGCCAAGATAGTATTAGTTGCGTATGAGTAAACATGAGGATGTTAAAATATTAGAACAAGGAGATATTTTCTTTTTTTATAGACCCAAAGTAAATTCTAAGGAAATAAAAAGTATAGATGATATACGTAGATTTTATATGGTTCTATGTCCAGAAGATGAGCAAAAAATAATAGATAATAATACTAATAATGATACTACCACAAAGGATAAAAAACTTTATAGGCTATTTGTTATAGGAAAAAAATCTCTTCCTGAAATTAGAAAAACAGAAGCACGATCATCAGAAAGATTTTGGGCTCGAGTAGGTGGTATTTTTTATGATCCCAAAAAACTTGGTGAAGACCTCGCTTCTGAAGAATTTAGAAAAGGTGATGCAGCAAGGCCCGTTGGAGAAGGAAAATATGCCATAATAGAACATCAAAATCATACAGAACTAGCATTTATACTGGAAATGCCACAAGAAATTGGTGAAGCTCAAAAAGAATTAGGAATAGAAAAAGAAGCAACATATATTATTACCGTGATAAATCCAAATAAGTCAGTTCCAGAAAGTTACAGTACAGCTGAGGCTGAGCGTCCAAAATATCCTGAAGATATTGAAAAGTATCTTATCAACAGTCAAAAAAGATTTATTTCGTTATCACAAAATTTAAATCTTATAAATTATCAAAATGCACAGGTAGTACTTATAGGTGCTAGAGAAGGAAAAGATATAATAAAACAGGAAATAGGTTTAGATATTGAAACAGAGGATGAAGGAGAAGATAAAAAAAATTTATTATTATCATCATCTGATATATTTACAAAACTCAAATTAAGAAAAGAACAAGTACCGATTAAACCAATAATTGAAGGAAAATTTCAATAAAAAGTAGTAGTAGTAGAAAGTATCTATAAATACACTATAATATTTTCTTCCACTTATTTAGAAAATACAAGTCTCTTTTCTGGTTCATATTTTCTAACTATTTCAGAGATAGGGAACTTATTTCCTCCGACTATTTTTATATCAATATGTATATTTTTTTCATTTATTTCTATAATATTATATGTGTCCTCAAATATTCCTCTATATCTCCAAGAAGATGATGTTCCTGCATAAGCAATTTTTAAGTTTCCTAAATTCCATAGCCACGGTCTATGTTTATGTCCACATAAGACTAGAGAAACATTATTTTCAGTTAAAGTTCTTAAAGCATCTCCAGAATCTAAAATACCTACGAGGTTAGTAAATCCTGTATCAGGTATAGCAATTAAATGATGATGCATTGCAACAATCTTTATTACATTATTATCATATGTTTTTAATATTTCATTTATCCAAAGATTTTGTGAATCACCTACTTCTCCTTCATCTCTATCAGGTAGTGCAGTATCTAAAGTAAGGATAACAACTGTGTCCTTGTCTTTTTTGAATTCATATACCTTTTTAGATGATGAAGGGAAAAATTGTTTAAAGATTAAATACCCTGTATGACGATAATCATGATTGCCTGGAAAGGTTATTATATGTGGACATGAGAATTTTTTGATTTCATCTGATGCTTTTTTAAATTGAAAAATTAAACCTTCATCTGTCAAGTCGCCAGAGATGATTATTGCATCGGGTTTAAGTTCATTTATTTCTTCTACAAGAGTATTGAAAGCTTCTTGTTTGAATAAACCTCCAACATGTAAATCAGATATTTGAACAAATTTCATTAAAATATCAAGTGCTTTCTAGTATTTATAAGGCAATGTCTAATCAATATTTTTGAACTTTTAAAAGAGGATCATTATAATATTTATGTAGATAATCAACAATCTTTTTAGATTTATTTCTTTTTGTATAGAATAATTTAATTATTTAGAATAAGAAATATAATTAATCAGAATAATAATAAAATTTGAAGGAATTCATATTTCTTGAACATTTTGTAGAATTTCAGTTCATTAGAATATTTAAAATTAAATACTTCCATACAAAGATAAAAGAAGTTAGTATTATTTTAGATAATCAAATCTTTCTGGAATAGAAGATAATAATAGATAAAAGAATGTAGATAAATTATTATTACTAACATACATTTAGTCAATATATATATTAATTAACTAATTATAGACTTTATTTATTTTTCATTATAATAAATACATTAAAAAGAATTTAATAGTTAAATAATTATATTAAAGTCACATAATCACAAATAGTTAATCTAAAATATTTGTACCAAAATATTTTACATATACAAATAAAAAATAAAATAGTTTTATTAATAATTTTATTGCTATTTAAAATTATCATTTAAAAATTTTTTCGGCGCCGAAAAAAATTATTTTTAATTATAAAAGATTTATTTAGTTTTATCTTTTCTAGAAATATAACCAGATATTATTAATAAAAAAATTTTAATATAATAAAGGAATGATTAATCTATGTTGCTTGAAATTGAAAAATATGATGAAAATATTTTTCAACAGGCATTGAATTTTTGGTATGAATTTGATAATGAATCACATACTAATATTTCTACTGACTATAAACTTATATATAAAGAAATAAGAAGAATGCCATTATTCCTAAATGGCTGGATTGGAAAATTTTATACATTTTTCTTACAAAATGTAATTGAATATGAACAGGATTATGTTAATTTTCTGATAGATGAACAATATGATACAATAATAAAAAAAATGTCGAAACTACAAAGTAACAAAATATATCTTCATATTAAACCATTAGAAAGAGAAGAAAAATTTATTAAAAAATTAAGGATTTTCTTTGAATTATTTGGAGAAGGAACTCTATTTGACCCTCGTGTAAATGTTGTACATACAATGCATACTAGTACTAATGAATTTGACAATCCTTTGAAATTTACTGGATATCTAATATGGCATATATTTATTAGAGCATTTTCATTATTAGACACAATTAATCCATTTCTATGGCTCGATTTAGATAGATCACTTTATTTATCTTATGAAATTCAAGCAAAATTAACACCACATCCATTCAAAGATAATAATCCTGGAGTTACTGATGCAAATTATGAATGGTTAGAGGAGATACGATATTACTGTTCTAGTTTACAATTCAAAGAAATAGATTTACTTTTTTATGAAAATTTCCGTCCTTATATAAATAGATTTACATTTAAAGGAATATAATTCTTTTTTATAACCCTATTTTATATAATTTATATAATAATTACTAATATTCAGCTAAAATTTTTAGCGAATTAAATTATTACTTTAATTATATAATCTCATATAGCAAAATTTATATAAATTGTTTTTAAATAGTTGGACACATGTTGAGTAAAAGTGATCGCCCTAAATGGATCTTTGCAGTCCAAATTGGAATAGGGATATTGGCTATTATCTTAGCAATATTAATTATAATTAATCCGATAATATCATTAGTTTCTCTTGTGATTCTTGTTTCTTTTCTTTTATTAATAGTAGGGATAGAAAAAGTTATGACAGGAATTTTTGTGAAAGATAGAGCACGCTTATCAAATTTAGGACTAGGGATACTTGTAATCATATTAGCTCTGATAGCAATGACATTTCCTGTGGGAACGAGTATTTTCTTGGTTATATTAGTTGCAGTAGCATTACTATTTGATGGTATCTCTAGGGTTATTCATGGTTTCACACATAAAGAGCAAAGTACACTAGATAGAGGCTTTACTATAGGAGTAGGTGCAATTGAGATTGCTCTAGCCATATTCATATTGATATCACCTATTTTTGGATTTGAATTTGTTGCATTCGTAATAGCAATATCCCTTTTAATAACGGGAATACAAATTCTAGTAGCTGGATTAACAGGTAGAAGAACGTTCATAACATCACCGGATAAGAATAGCAGATAAAAATTGACTTATTTCAACATTTAAATTTTTATCAATCTTATAACAATTTCTTTTATTTATTTTTAGAATTTAACTAGTAACTAATAGTGTATAATATCCTTCCAATTGTTTACTTATATTCTGAATTGAGAAACTATAAATTCATTCATAACTTACTACTACGATATTATTTTGTTTACAGTAACAAATAATTAGTTCTTCATGAAAAATATCGTGATAACTTTCAGCTCTTGTGCCTTCATATGTTACATATTTGGCAAAAATCGCTTAGTTAAACTACCTACTTTGTGTCATAATATATACATAGTATGTAATATAATGATAAAATTATTAACTATATGATGTCTTGGTAATAAAAGCCATAGTCTTCTATTTAATTATCCGTCTAAGGAGCAATCGACAGCAATACAGTAGTAGAAGGCTATGGCAATTGCAGAGGCGCTCTATGGACATTATTAGTGCAGTAATGCAGGATAGTTGAAAAAGGGATATTATTGTTAAATAGATGTCAAGATAATAACGATTTTACTCGATTATCTTAACATCTATGATGCAGTATTCGAGATTTTTACATCCCTTCTTCTGCATATATATATGGTAAATAAAATATTTAATAATTAGAGATAAATTATTAGCAAAGGAAGCACTATAACTTCTAAATAAATTTCGCCAACAATATGCAGGATCATGTCATGTATCGAAAGGCCTTTTTTAGATTATATCAATATAAAATAAATGAATATATTTTTAGCTCTTGAATGCTTTTCTACGCAATTCATATTGTTATCCAAATTACACTAATAATGTAAATTTTAGATTTACACGACACTTCAAAAATAAAAGTGTAAGAAGAAATTTCAGTAAAGTAAATACGCACTAATACAAGAAAATTATTAATATAATCTCGAAATAACTTCAATATGCTTCAAGAAGTAGATAGTATAAACATTACAATTTTAGTAGATAATATAACTGATAGATTATTACCTAGTTTATCTTTAGTAAAACGGCCCCCATTAATAAGCAACAAGAGATTCAATAAACCTCCGATTGCAGAACATGGTTTTTCAACATTAGTAGAAATATCTTACAAATACAAAGATAAAAAAATATTAAAGAAATTTCTTTTTGATACTGGCGTAAGCAAAAATGGTATAATTTATAATTCAAATATTTTTGGTATAAATTTTGAAGGTATTGAAACAATAATTCTGAGCCATGGACATTTCGACCATATTTCTGGCCTTATTAGTGTCCTCAAAAAAATTAATAAACCTATTGAAATTATTACACATCCAGATGCATTTCTTAGACGATGGGTGGTTTTTCCTGATGGAAGAAAAGCAAGAATGGACACATTAGATGAAGGAGAAATTAAAGAATTTGGCGGAATAATAATAAAAAATAGTGATATAAACTATTTGCCAAGACTAAAAACAAAAATTAATCCTAAGGATTATATAGACAATAATATCTCGAATAATAATAATAATAATAGGATATTGATAACCGGAGAAATACCTAGAATCACAAAGTTTGAAAAAGGATTTCCATTACAATTCAAAGAAGGAAAAGATGAGAATGACCTCATTGCAGATCCTTTTGTTAAAGATGATCAAGCTTTAGTAATATTATTAAAAAATAAAGGTTTAGTTATTTTAACTGGTTGTGGTCATGCTGGAATAATAAATACCTTAAACTATGCTACAAAAGTTACAGGAATAAAGAAAGTTTATGCAATTATAGGTGGATTTCATTTAACAGGAGAGGGTTATGAAGAATCTATACCTTTGACAATTAGTGAACTTTTAAAGATTAACCCAGAATATATAATTCCATGCCACTGCACAGGCTGGAAGGCTTCTAATGAGATAATCAAATCAATGCCTAAAAAATACATACAAACAAGTGTGGGATCTACTTTTTGTTTTTAAATTAAATACTAAATATGATATCATATAGGTTCTCAAAAAAGAGAGAATTTAATTAAGTGTTAAAATTATTTAGCTATTTCATATTATTCTAATACTTTATAATATAATCGTAATTTAACATAAGTTTGAAAAAACATAATTATGATCAATATTAAATTTTGAAAATATCTGTATTTTATTTAAAAAACCATCCACTATATTTGATGATAATAATGACAATAATGCTATAATAATTAGCTATATTAAATTGCTACGAAATGCTAAAGCACTTATTATATACTAAATATCTTTAAATTATCATGGAATTAACATCGATTAAAAAACTGCAAGAGCTAATTGACAATAATTATAAGATTGAGAAAGTACATCCGCAGATATTTGGCTCTGATGCTGAAATTAATATCATTACTGTAACCTTAATTTCTGAAAATGGAAAAAAAGAAAGTATTAGAGCATATGGAGATGAATCACATCAATTAAGAGATCATATTAGAAAAAACAAATTATTTCTACAACAAGAGTTCTAATAATATCAAAACATCAAAAAAATAAAAATTATTTTTATTTAAATGTATATGAAAATTATTTGATACACACATTACGAGAAATATTTTATTTATAATTAGATAATTATTCTACTTTATAAATTAAAAATAAATGTCTGTAATTATTAAAAAAATGATACCATAAAGATTCAATTTATTATATTAAAATATCAAATATTATCTAATACTAAAAAGGAAGATCTGCTAGATAGGATTTTTATAAGACATGTAAATATAATATCATACAATTGGATGCATATTTAGAAGAGGAACTTTATGACATATTGATATTCTGTATTACAAATTAAATCAAATAGAAAAGATCGAGTCACAGAAGAAAAAATTCTTTGAGATTGGCCAAGAGCTTTATTCTGATGGCGGAATTGACGCTTTAGAAAATATGTTCTTTGCACTAAATAATCGAATTGAAGGAGAGATAAATACTGATGCTAGTAAATATAAATCCTGGTGGAATGGAATAACTGAAAAATGGAATTTTTAAA
>DASSVK010000072.1:0-28240 GCA_035706205.1 Nitrososphaeraceae archaeon
AATTCCTACTATTGCATTATCTTTGACTACAGGTAATCTTCTAATATTGTTTTTTTCCATTATCTTACAAGCATTAAATAAATAAGCATTTGGTCCAACTGTTATTAATGGTTGAGATTTAATTTCTGTTGCTTTGGTCGTATTAGGATTCTTTCTATCTGCAATTACTCTTCTCACAATATCTCTTTCTGTTATTATTCCTACTGGTTTGTCATTTTGATCAATAATTATTATTGAACTTACTTGTTTTTCTTTCATTAAAGTCGATATCGTAAAAATAGATTCTGAGTATTTAGCTGTTATTATTGGTGGAGGATGCATAATTGTGTAAATCAATGTTGTTTTAGTCTCTTTGTAATTAATATCACTCAATTATTATTACCAGTAGCATAAATTAATTATTAAGTATTACTGTATATCTATATTTTTTAGAAATTTAATATATATTCAATCATATTTTATTAAAAATATTATACGTTACCTTATTTACCTAAACATAAAGAATTTTAATTCTTTATTCATAATAAAAAAATTGGTCTACATATCTATTGATGATTATATTATTCGGATTTATGATAAATATTTTTGATTAAGATTGAAATATAAAAATTAAATATTTTTTTACCTTAAAGCTCCTATTTATTAAATACATAATTTTGTATTTTAGATATTCTGCTGAAATGCCTAACTATAGCTGATATCCATTTATATTTTATAATAATATTTATTAGAGATATCTCTCTTTTAGTCTTTTGATAATGATGATGATTTGACTACAGGCAACTATTATCCAAAAACTGTCATATTGTATAATTAATTTTATAATTAATATTTAGTTATTGGTAGTTATCTGTAGTATTTATTATGATTGTTCCAATCGAATGTTTACCTTTTTCAATTGCAGTATAATAAAGATGTTAGAAACGAGAATCTCGATTCTTATCTATTGTTGAGATAGCCTTTACATTAAAAAGAATAAGATACCTCTACATTTCTTTATAGTTTAGATATCGCAATTTCTATTTTATAATAAATTTGATAATCAGTTAATGATAATTGGTTTGATGGTAATTATTTTACAATAATGAATTTATATGTTACACTATTTTGATATAAAATTTTAACGAAAGAAATTAATTTATAATAGACAGTACTATTACCAGAATGGAACACAGAATAAGTATAGATGAAAGTCTTTGGGAAAAGACCAAAATTGAAGCAGAAAAACGTGATGTATCTACTAATGAGATAGTAAAACAAGCATTAGAGACATTTCTTGGTATTGATACAAAAAAGTTGTCCTTAAATAGCGAGGAATGTTGATATAGTATTATAGATATTATTATAATTATAATTACTTGGCAAGTTTAAATTTCATATTTTTTGATGATTTATAAATTTTAATAATTATATTTAAAATAAATAAAAAGTTTAAAAAGTTTTTTTAGAAAAGATCTCATTTTAAAATATTACATTTATCAAACAACATTATTTGTATTCTCAAGCAAGATTTTGTTGTTATTCTTCTTCTTCTTCTTCTTTATATACAACTTCTCGTATTGTATCAATAGCATCTATATTACATGATATGCTCTTTATACCATACTTCATTAAAATTCTGACCATACGTGGATTACTACCACTCTCTCCGCAAATAGAGGTCTCTATTCCATAGCGATTACAGACATTAATTACCATTTCCATAGATCGTAAAACAGCAGGATGGAATTCAGAAGATAATTGTGCTAACCTTTCATTATTTCTATCAATTCCTAAAACAAGCTGAGTCAGATCATTTGTTCCAAAGCTGACAAAAGCTATTCCTTCTTTACAAAGATCTTCAATTATCATCACAGAAGCAGGAGTTTCTACCATTATCCCAATCTTTACTTTGTCCAATGGCAAACTAACTTGTTTTGCTATTTCTTTTGCTTTCCGTACTTCTTCTACAGAAATGACAAAAGGTAACATTACTTGCAAGTTAGTCAAGCCTTCATTATGTAGTCTCTTTATTGCCTGAAATTCTGATTTTAGTAATTCCTGCTCATCTAAACTTCTTCGTATTCCATGCCAACCCAACATCGGATTGGCTTCTTTAGGTTCATCTTCTCCTCCCTCTAAGTTTCTAAACTCGTCTGTTCTTGCATCTAACATTCTTACCCATACTGATTTTGGATTAAATGCTTTAGCAATTGGTCTTATTCCATCCATTAGAATCTTTATATATTGTTCTTGCTTTCCCTGTTTCACCAACTTGGCGGGATGAATACCATACATTGTAATTAAATGCTCTATTCGTAGCAAACCTACACCATCTGCCTTAGATGATATTTGTTCGACTCCACGTCCAACAAATGCAATATTTACTTTTACTTTTGTATTAGTTATTGGCATAAATGGGATTTTTGCATTAGCCTTTTTTTCCTCAAATTGTTCTTGTTCTTTAATCAATTCCAACTTTCCTTCATAAACAATGCCATTGTATGCATCAACTGTAACTTCTTGGGCATCTCTCAAAATTTTTGTAGCTTTTTGTGTTCCAACTATTGCAGGAATTCCCATTTCCCTAGAGACTATTGCAGCATGACAAGTTCTCCCACCAAAGTCGGTAATAATTGCTGCAGATTTGCTCATTGCAGGAACTAAATCAGGAGAAGTCATTGTTGTTACAATTATATCTCCATTCTCTATTTTTGTAATATCCTCTTTTCTTAAAATAAGTTTTATCTTTCCACTTACTATACCAGGAGATGCTGCAGTGCCTTGTAGAAGTCTGTTTTTGCCATTATGGGAAGTATCAATCTTCTCAATTATTTCCTTTGCTTTCGTAGTAATTGCTCTAGTCTGGACAAAAGTTATTCTACCCTTTTCATCTATAGCAAATTCTATATCTTGTGGCTGATCTCCATAGTATTTCTCAATCATTATTCCATATTCTGCCAATTTTAGAATTTCATTCTTTGTTAATACCTGTGCATTTACCTTGTTTTCTGGTACATTGACTTCAACATTTGAATTCAGAGTATAATCATAAAAACGCATCTTTGTTTTTTGAGAAATTTTTACTTCCATAATTTCCTCTTGTCTATCTCCTTTTTCTACTTCATCTTTGCTAACTTTGTAGGAATCTGGTGCGACTTCTCCTCCTACTATACTTTCACCCAATCCCCATGTGGATTCAATCAAGATTATATTATTTCCAGTAGTGGGATCGATAGTGAACATGATGCCAGATTTTTGAGCATTTATCATTTTTTGAACTATTACAGCTATGCTGGCTTTTGAAAAACCGTGCTTTGAACGATAGAAAATAGCACGAGGTTCAAATAACGAAGCCCAGCATTTTTTGATTGATTCAATTAATTCCTCTTTTCCATTTACATTTAGAAAAGAAGCTTGTTGTCCTGCAAATGAAGCAGTTGGTAAATCTTCAGCAGTAGCTGAACTTCTTATTGCACATAACAAATCTCTTTTATTTGGATAATTAACATCTTTGTCATATTCAAGATCTTTCTCTTCTGATAAATTCTTGTATGATTCAATAATTTTTGATTCTATTTCAGAAGGCATATTACATGAAAGGATAATTTTTTTTATTGTCTTTGAGGCTTTCAATAATTCTGTTGTATTATCTACATCTGTATTTTTTATGATCTGTTCTATCTGGTTTTCAAGATGATTTATCTGTATTAGATAATCAAATGATGAGGTAGTTACAATAAAACCTGAAGGAACAGGAATGCCAAATTTAATCATTTGACCAAGATTTGCTCCCTTTCCTCCTGCTATTTTAATGTCGTCTTTTCCAATCTGGTCAAGCCCTATTACATAGCCATTTTTCATAATGACTATATGATCTAAAAGCATTTAAAAAATTTTAAATTAAAAGATTTTTATAGTATATATATAAAAATATGTCAATATGTAAGGTTCTTGTATTTGGAAATAAATTAGTTAAAAAAGATAATCTTCCTTTAAAATTAATTCCTCATTTAGAAAAAGAATTTCCTGAAATTGAATTCAAAGAATTTGACTCTGTTGAAGACCTTCAAAATGAGGGATCTTTAATTTATATCATAGATTCAGTGGAAAATATTGAAAATGTAACTATTATTTATAATATTGACCAAATAGAAATTTCTAATAATTTCTATACTATTCATGACCTGGATTTAGGGTATATGTTAAAGTTGATGAAAAAAGTAAATATGATTGATAAAGTTATTATTTTTGGTATTCCCATCAACACTCTTTCAAAAATAGAAATATTAGATCAATTAAAAGAAAAAATTAGATCCACTTTAGTTTAAGAAAATGGCTTGCACAGCTCATACATGGATCATATGCTCTAATTACTTTTTCCAATTCATGATGTATTTCATGTTTATCTTTATTTAATATTCTAGGCAATAGTAACCTAATATCATCTTCCATTTTTATCTGATTTTGTGCAGTAGGAATAACAAAGTTAGCATGTGTTACCTTTGAGTCTTTATTTATTTCTAAATGATGATATAATGTTCCCCTTGGCGCTTCTATAACTCCTACACCTCTTCTTGCTTCGCCTTTAAAATTTATTTTAGGAGGTGTTTGAGCTTTAAAGTCATTTTCTTCTAAAAGTTGAATAGAATGATCTACGCAATGTAATATTTCAATTGCCTGAGCTAGATTATTGTGATATATATTATTTGAAGGAAATAATCTCAGATATTGAGATGATAAATCTTTCTTAGATTCCTTAAATAACTTGTCCTTGCTTAAATTCATTCTTGCTAGAGCGCCAACCATATATTCATTCGCAAGGAATTTGAAACCTGTAGCTTGAGAATAAGGAATTACAATACGTTCCAAATAAGCCCAAAAATCTTCTTCCTTTACTTCGAGTCCAGTGGAAGTTAATATATTACCTTCTAAAAAACTATAGTCGTCACTAACAAGAGCTATAAAATTAGTTTTCCTGGAAAAATTAAAATCACTATTATAAAATATCTCAATTAATCCAAATATGTATTCTCTAGTTTTTTTTAATTGATTCACAATCTCTTTAATCTCTTCTCTCGATGGTATATGTGAAAAATAACCGATCTTTTGGAATGTTGGATGTACTGCCCTTCCTGCTACCACTTTAGAAAGATTATTTCCTGCACCTTTTACTGCAAAAGCTTGTTTTATTAAGTTATCTTGAGATTCATCAAAATCAAAAATTGAATCTTTACCAAAAATATCTGGTAAACAGAAAAAATATAGATGTAGTGCATGATCCCTTATCATCATGCCATATACAGAAAGTTTTCTTAAAATTTGTGTTTGCTCAGAAGGTTGAATGTTAAAACATTTTTCAACTGCTTTTATACTACAGGTTAGGTGCGCAATACTGCATGTTCCACAAATTCTGGAAACAAATTGAGGTATACTTGAATAATGTCGCCTTCTAACTGCTTGAGTGTAAAATCTTTTATTTTCGCTTATTTTTAATTTAACGTCTTCAACTTTTCCATTACGAACTTTGACTTGTAAATCTGCATGCCCTTCTGTTTTACTTAATTGTTCTATATTTATATCTACACTATCATGCATTTACTATTTCAAATTCCTTAAAATATTGATTTAATTTTGTAAGAAATAACGTTTCATCCATTGGACAACCGGAAATATAATCATCTACTTTTACTATATTAGATAACGGTGAAACCAATTCTCTATGATCAAATCTGTCTAAAATAAACTGTATTTCTTTTTTGGTAACTTGATCAAAGAAATTTCTTTGATTAGCTGGACTACCAGTACAAGCACAGCTACCAATAGCAACAAGTTTTTTACAATTGTCTCTTATTTTTTTCAAGGTTTCTTCCTCTTTCTTGTTAGAAATGGCACCCTCTACAAATGCTATATCTAAATCATCTAAAGAATTATTTGACTTGAATGTTCTAAAGTATTTAAAATTGATTAATTTTTTCCATTCAAAATATCTCTCATTCATTAATTCTATAAAAACAATGGTACTATCTTCACAACATGTAAAAGAAAACCATCCTACATTTAACTTCATAATAGTAAACTAAATTTAGCTTTACTTACTTTTATTTTTAGTGCGATAAATTATATATTTTATTAACAAATATTAAAAAACACAATTACAAAAGATTATTACCTTCTTGCAAATTTTAAATCTATTTTAGGTTATTTTCGTGAACTTGATATAATATGAAATTTAATTATTATGGTATTGATAAATAAAAATATTACAATGATGCATGGTGGTGGTGGCGCGTTAATGCAACATATGATACAAAATTCTATCTTAAAAAATTTGAATGATAAAAGATGTGAAGTTCCACTAAGTGCATTAGATGATGCTGCAGTTGTTGAAGGAATAGTTTTTTCTACAGATTCTTACACAGTTAATCCAATTTTCTTTCCGGGTGGAGATATAGGTAAATTATCAATTTCTGGAACTGTGAATGATATTTCTGTAATGGGAGGTGATCCATTTGCTTTAGCATGTAGTCTTGTTATTGAGGAAGGCTTTCCATTAGATGATCTTGAAACTATAATGAAAAGTATTCAAGAAACATGTAATGAAGCAAACGTTTCCATTGTTACTGGTGATACAAAAGTTATGGAAAAAAATTCAATCGATAAATTGATCATCAATACAACTGGAATAGGCAAGAAAAATAAGTTACTAGAACATAATCTCAATATTATAAAAAAATATAGGTCAGATTATGATAAACTTTGGTTATCTGATTCTAATATTAGATATAGAGATAAAATTATAATTTCTGGAACATTAGGAGACCATGGAACAGCAATTATCTCGACACGAGGAAATTATGGATTTGAAACTAATATAAAGTCAGATGTTGCTCCATTAAATAGAATGATAGGAAAGGCACTAGAAGTAGGTGGAATTTCTAGTATTAAAGATCCTACCAGAGGAGGACTGGCTAATCTTCTAAATGAATGGTCCACAAAATCACGATTAGGACTAAAGATTTATGAAGAAAATATCCCTATAAAGGAAAGTGTACGAACAGCATTGGGATTTTTGGGAATTGATGTTTTAGAAGTAGGAAATGAAGGAAAAATATGCCTCTCAGTTATTCCAGAAAAAGCTGATGAAATACTACAGGCACTAAAAGAAACAAAAGAAGGATGTGATGCTATGATAATTGGAGAAGCCACTAATGAATTTGATTTGCCAATTTTAGAGACAGTAATAGGTGGAAATAGGATTATTCCTATGCCTGCAGGAGATCCCATACCTAGAATATGTTAGTTAACGATTTTATTACTATTATTAACATTCGATAGATGGAGAACTAATACTACTACCATGTTTCGAGGTTTTTCTGATTTAAATGTCAAGAAAAAATTAATATGTAGAATCTGCGACTATGTAGATGTAAATATTCCTAAACATCATGAAAAACAAATGAAATGGAAAATGATTGGATCATTTGAAAAAATAGAGTATCTCTGTTGTGAAGAATGTGATTATAAAATGAATATTCCATTACATTGTAATGTAGCAATGTTTTACTCAGAATCAGAATATAATGATATTCCAAATTTAACAAAAAAAGATTTCAATAATATAAACGATCTAGTCAATAGTAACTAAATATATCAGGTAGAAATATTGATTGTCATCTTATATTTGGCATCTTAAATTTGCAAATACGATGATTAAAATTGCTCAAGATGAGCTATATACAAATAAATATGTTACTATAAATTCGACATTAAAAGCATTTGAGGAAATTATTGATGCTTATTGTGCTTTATCTAATTTGCATTTTCATGAAGATCCTGTTACTGGATGGAAAAATAGAATAGAATGGTTAAAAGATAAAGATAAAAATTTATACATGGAATGGAAAAAAATGATAGACTTGATTAATCTTTTTTTTAAAAATAAATATGATAAATATATCATAGAAGAAATTGTTTCTATAGCCAAAAAAAATATAAAAAACATTGAAAATTATTATAATAAAAATAAATAAAAAAAGGTTTTGTTCAACAAAAATAGAAAATCATAATACTTTTTTTATCAAGAGGCATTTAGCCCATTCTTCATACAATTCTACAAGAAATTTTGCTTCATGAATACATTCTCCCATTCCTATAATTCCATGATTAAGAAGAATTATTATGTCAGGGTTGGATTGCGGTTCTGAAATAGAATTAGATGGTGGGATTAATTCCATTTTACTTGCTATCCCAACTGTTTTTCCTAATGCTTTTGAACCTAGTTGTTTATATTCAATAATAATAGAATCTTCTATAGGTTTTGGAAGTTTTATAGATGGTAATTCCTTTAAATAATAAATTCCTTGATATTTTGTGCTTTCTAATTTGGCAGTTAGATAGAAACCAGTGGTATAGGGATTATGAACATGACATATTGCATTGATATCATTTCGATTCTTATATATTTCGGTATGGAAGGGAACTTCAATAGTTGGTCTAAGATTGCCAACTATTGTATTTCCTTCTAGATCAATTAGAATCAAATCATCATCTTTTAAATGAGATCTAGGATATCCTGAAGGAGTTATCCAAATCTGATTCTTTATTTCTGATCTAAAACTATGATTACCTCCACCAACTGATACCAATCCATTTAAGAAAAAAGATTTAACTGATTTTACTAATTCTATTTTAAAAAGGTTTAAGTCATATAAAGAACACAAATCACAAAACAAATAATATTATATAGAGGATCTTTAATTTAAATTATTATTGAAATCTTGTAATAGTTCCTTAAAAGAAAAAAATTCTTTTTCTAAATATTGTCTAAAATAGCACAAAAATCGTAATTATTAGATTTTGAATACTAAAATATATATATAATTTTTTCAAAGAGGAATTATTGCAATTTTAATTTGTAAGTAAAAACAAATTCATTTATCTGCTTTATTTATATGATATAGGAATATTTTAATTAGCTCTTTGAATACTATCATATATAAATATAAAAAGAGCATTAGAGATCACTGAAACATTTACGAAAGTAAATATATAATAGAAAGTTTAGCGATAATAGTAAAATAAATGATTATTGATTTTTAATGAGTTTTTATGTTTTACAATGCTATAGAATATTTAATTTAATCGGATAATTTAATAATTGTTTTTTTCATAACAGGATATTCTAGTAAGTATTTAATTACGATATTTTATTTTATTTAAGTTTCCTTGATATAAAGAAATAAGTAAGTCTACAATATATATGCAGATAATTTTCAATATTATAAAAGATTATTATTATCATTAGTTATTGCTGAATTATGGAAAAAAATTATAGAAAAATAAAAAAAAAGTTAAGAAGCTGCTGTCGGTAAACTGAATGTAGCTGTTACCGGTCTTTCTATTGGTCTATCTCCATATGCTACTACTTCAACACTTATAGAATAAGTAGAACCCTGTTTGAAATCTGATTGGACATGATATGCTCCTGTACTGCCAAAATCTGGTCCATATGATCTGGTTTCATTTCCTTCGCCAGAAACTAACTCAAGTGAAAGTGACTGTCCACCAGTAGTAAATATATTAGAAAACATTGTTTTATTAGTTTGACCATCATTGATAGTTACATTGTAAGCAATAGGAGTTACATTATCTAATACTGCCAACTTTGGAGTAATGTCAAGTAATACTCGTGGATTAGTTGAAAGATCCCATGTGGCACCTGAGCCTAAACCAATATCAAAACTTTCTCCAGTAAATTGTGCATCGCTTACAGATACTGCAGCAACTCTCCATGGATGTATAATACAATGATATGGATACTCACCAGGTTGTGTAAAAGTGTAGTCAAAGGATCTAACAGGAAAAGCTGGCATTACACCTGAATTAAAGAACGAACCTACATCTGCCGCTCCCGGTTGTCCACTGGTTACTGTATGAGGCTGTCCAACATCACCATTAATCCAGCTTACAGTAGTGTCTACAGGAACTGCAATTTTTGGAGGGTAGTAATGATATGTATTGTCTTTTTGAGAAGCACCAGGAACTATGCTTACAGCATAATCGCTATCCAGTCCGTAACCATATGTACTTCCTGTTTGAGCAAAGATTTGTGTTGTTGATATAGGTATTGTTAAAGCTAATACTATTGGCAATACCAAAAGAATTTGATTATTAGCCATAGTAATCATTTATAGGAATAATATATAAGTATATCAGTAAAGTTATGGTTTTTAGTAATATTATTACATTTTTTCTTAATTGACTGTTGTAACAAAAATATAGCAACAGATATTTCATATTTTATCATTTGTTTCTCCATAAAGGTTATAGTTCGATCTTTCATCATAGTTGATGATATAATACTCTGCTGCTCTATTCGTTTATCTTTTTTTGTATTTATATACTGGAATATATATATGTAGAAGAAAATGAAAAGTAAATTTTACCATTATCTTATAATACTTTGTCTGAATAACACTATTTTAAAATAGTAGAATAATCTGATATAGAAGATTGTCGTCCACCAAACTTGATCGAGCGTGCATAACGTGATCCTAGGCTTCGCAGTTGGTCAAGGGAGAGAGTATGAATTGGTCTACCACCATCACTACTGCTTATACCAATGATCTTTGAATAGATATTAAATCTTGCCCATTCTTCAAGTATCTCGACAAAGGCCCTAGCTTCATGTAAACATGCACCTAAAGCAATAACTCCATGTTTTGGTAAAATTATTGTTCTTATTGGTCTAAGTGGTTCGCCTATGCTAGATTTAGCAATAAGATCCAATATTTCATCTATATTGTTCTCTGAACAATTGTCTTGGTCATATAGATCTCGATCGAATTTAATAACTGGAATATCCCCTAAGATTAATGCTGCTTCTCCATGAACATTTTCTAATTTTCCATTAAGAAATGAGGATATTGTAAACGGACTCTTGGTATGGCAAATAGCATTTACATCTGGTCTAAATTTATATAATTTAGAGTGTAATTTAATTTCAAAAGAGAAGGAATTAAAAATATCTATAGATCTATTATCATCAATATCCAAACAGTTACATTCAAAATAATTGAAATTATAATTATTGTCTACATCTCTGTTTAAAGCGCTTTTGATTAAAGGAGTTATCCAAATTTTATTAGAATGAGGTAATCTTGTACTATGAAAGGATTTAAATGGAGGAAAGAGTCCTTTTGTTTTTAGCCCATTGGAACAAAATAAAAGTTCATTTTGGAGATTTTCTTCATTATTTTGACATAGTTTACAAAAACTATTTCCTATGAAATAGGCCATATCTATCTTTTCTAATATTAGTTTAAATAATTACGAATAGATTATTATAATTTAATTTTTTCGTCAAATGCTTTTTCATTGCCTTCATAACTTCGAAATTTTCTTTATTGATTTTATAATAGCATGTTCACTCCAGATTCTGCAAGTTCCTTCAAAGGAAACCATTGTTGGTCCCTTGGGAGAATGAGGAGTACATTCTTTCATATAAAGTGGACATTCCGTAGGTTCACACAAGCCTATAATTACTTCCCCACATCTTGCACCATAAACAAAATGATCATTGGATTTTTTCTTTATTAATCCATATTTTGGATAGGCATCAAGATGTTTGTATTTGTCTTTAAGAACAAATCCAGAGTTTCCAATATAGGCAACTCCTCTCACATATTCAGTATCGAGATCAAATACTTCTTCAAGTTTTTTTAGTGCTTTGGTATTGCCCTCCCAAGTAACAGATCTAGTATATTCATTTTCAAGTTTATGATTTGCATTTTTTATTTGATTAAGCAACATAACTATACTAATTAGTATGTCTATAGGTTCAAATCCAGAAAAAACTTGTGGTTTTTTAGTTTCTAGAAAATAAGGATAATATGGTTTCATTCCTGTTATAGTAGAAGAATGACCTGGATTTATTACTCCATCTATTCCCAAAATAGAGGATTTTAATACAGCACCAACAATAGGGGGCATATATCTATAAGAAAGAATAATTGAAAGATTAGATGGAAATCCATTTAATATTTCATAGGCCGTTGGTGGGGAAGTCGTATCAAAACCTACAGCAAAGAAAATAAATTCTTTTTCTGGAGTAGTTTTTGCAAGTCTTATTGCATCTTGAATACTATAAATGACTTGAACTTCTCCTCCTTCAGCTCTACATTCGAGTAGACTTTTGCCATTTGTACCTTTGGATCTAGACATATCACCATATACTAAAATTGTCTTTCCCTCAAGTGCAAGTTTAATAGCATTATCAATATCTTCAGAAGGAGTTATACAGACAGGACATCCTGGTCCCGGTCTTATCTCTATATTTTTTGGTAATAGTGATCTAATACCATAATGAGATATTGTCCACTCATGTGACCCACATACATGCATAAAAAGTAAATCTTCTTCTATTTCTTCTGCAATGGTCTGAATTTTTTCACTCAGTTTTTTTGCTAGTTGTGGATCTTTGTATTCTTCAAGAATCATCTTAATCACACATACTTAGCTAAGTTTTTTTGAATTAATCTCTTTTACAATATTTCCTGTAGGACACTCTTCAGATATTTCACATCGCTTACATTTCCACATTGTATTATTTTTCCAATAATTTACCATATTTTCTGCTTCATTTAAATCTAAAACTTCTATTGCATATCCTGCATGAACCAAAACATAATCACCTTTCTTTCCATTAATATGAGAAATATTAATATCATTTTTAATGGTGCTAGCACCAAAATCAATTTTGGCAAAATCTCCTTTAACCTCAATAATTTTTCCAGGAAAAGCCAAACACATTATAATAGAATTATCATGGATTACTATTATAAAGTTTCACTATTTCAAATCTCATTTTCTATTGTAGGATCTATTATAAATAATATTTCTAGATAAATAATACTTTTACTAAAAAATTGTTATTCTGTAAAAAGAGCAGAATAAGCTTGGCCAATAGAGATTCCAGAGTCTCCAGGAGGAATTGTTTTATGAGTCAGAAATTCAATTCCTGTCTTACTAATTATTTCAGACAACGTTTTAGTAATAATACTATTATATGCAACTCCTCCAGAAAATCCAATTTTTTTTATTCCACTGGCCAAAGCTTTATCGATCGCTAATTCTGCTAAACCATTAGCAAGATACATATGGGCAGAATAGGCAAGATCTTTTTTTGAAAATCTTTTTCTATTTTCATATATATTTTGGAGCAAAACAGTAGTATCAAGAATATTATGTGATATTATAGGAGACAAATAAAGTACATCATGACCATTTAAGGCTGCTGATTCAAGTTTTAGAGCAGGTTCACCTTCATAAGTTCTTTCATAACAGATCCCTAGAAGAGAAGAAACAGCATCTAAAATTCTTCCGGTACTTGTTGTCATTGTAGTTTTGAATTTTTTATTTTTATTATTTTTATTATTCACGATTATTTCATCAAACAAAATTTTAACTTCTTTACCTCCTTTAGGAAAGTATTGTAAATTCTTATAAATAAAATCCTCCAAATGATCAACTTTATTATAAAGAATTCCTAAAACCATTCTAAGAGGATAGTACGTAGCCTTATCTCCTCCAAGCATTGGCTGTTCCATCAAATGTCCAGATCTTTCATATTTATATCCATTTGAAGTAATAATTTCACCGCCCCACATTGATCCATCGTCTCCATAACCCGTTCCATCACAAACAATTCCTATTATTTCATCAATAGAATGTTCCGCCATCAAAGATAAAATATGTGAATGATGATGTTGTTGTTGAATAATTATATTATCAGAATTCTTCATATTATACGCTAATCGTGTTGTATTTAGTGTTGGATGTAAATCACAAACAATAATTTTTGGTTTTTGATTAAGGAAATAAAAAAAATGCTTTAATGAATTTTGTAAATAAACATAGTTCTCTATATTTATAATATCTCCTATGTAGTTTGATATATAACATTTATTTTCTATAATGATAGAAAATACAAGGTTTAACTCAGATCCTAAAGCAAGAATACATGATTGAGATTTTTTATTTAGATATATCGGATTCGGTACATATCCACGTGATCGCCTTAAAGGTAATATTTTATTACACACATATTTTACTACAGAGTCTTCACTTTTAGAAATTATGTAAAGATTATGGAACAAAAAATAATCTACGGAATTATTTAGTTTTTTTACAGCTTCGCTATTGACAGTAATAATAGGTTGATTTTTTGAATTAGCACTTGTTATTACAATGATTGAATTATCTTTATTATTAAGAATTAGATTATGCAATCCACTATATGGAAGCATAACACCTATGTTATGGAGATCGGGGGATATTAATGGCGAGAGATAATAGTTATTTCCTTTTGTTAATAATACTATAGGTTTTATATATGATTTTAGTAATTCTTCCTCTTTAAAATTAAGACCTGCAAAAGATTTAATCGTATTAATATCCTTAGCCATAACAGCAAATGGTTTGTTCTTTCTATTTTTTATCAATCTCAATTTAGAAATAGATTCATAATTAAATACAGATGTTACAAGGTGAAATCCTCCAATTCCCTTTACTGCAACTATTGAACCATCAGCAATAAGTTTCGAAGCGAGTAACAATGGATTTGAGGTATGCATATTTCTCCCTTCTTTATTCATTATATAATAATTAGGTCCGCAATTTTTACAACATATTGTCTCACTATGAAATCTTCTATCAGAAGGATTATTATATTCCACTATACATTCATTGCATAAAGGAAAATTAGAAATAGAAAGTCCATTCCTATCATACGGCATTCTTTTTAAAATTGCATATCTGGGTCCGCAAAGTGTACACGAAGTAAAAGGATAATGAAATCTTCTTTTATCATTTTCATTATAAATATCGGCTAAACATTCATTACATATAGAAATATCAGGAGGGATCATAGAAAAAGAAAATTTTCTGTTATTTGAACTAGGAAATATAAAAAATTGATCATAACAATAGTTTAGATTTTGATCTTTATCATTTAATTTTTCTATTTTTACATTTTTATAATGGGCTAAAAAAGGTTTATTATGATAAATTTCATTTAAAAAAAGATCAATATTGTTTTTCGTACCTTTTGCAGCTATTTCTATAGTACCATCTTCATTATTTCTTATAAAACCTGAAATATTATTTTTTATGGCAGTTCGATATATAAACGGCCTAAATCCAATTCCCTGTATTGTTCCTTCAATAATAATTCTCAATAACAAATCTTAATTATCATAATTAAACCTAAAAAGTACTTTTATCTCTTTAGATTTATCAAGTATAGTAAAATATTTTCAAAAAGATATTTATTATAAATATTATTTTATTTTTATATAATTTAAATATATGACCATTGAAAATTACTATAATATTTTTTAAAAAATTACAATCTATTATATACAATAAACTCCTAATTCAATTCCGTAATAATCATAATCATGATCGATTACTATAAATAAAAATTCCTTAAATTGTTAATAACTATTACACTCATCTTAATCCAAAAGAAATGATATCTGCAAGAATTATGCAATATCAAAAACCTTTGAATATAGAAAATGTTGATAAACCCCGGATACAACATGATCATCAAGTCCTTCTACGAGTAGGATCTACTGGTTTATGCCATAGTGATTTGCATTTGATAAATGGCGATTGGAAGAATACGATTCCACTTCAACTACCCATTATCCCTGGGCATGAGATAGCAGGATGGGTAGAAGAGATAGGGGACTTGGTTCCAAAGGAATTTTTACAAGAAGGAGATTTGGTTGCAGTTTTTGGAGGATGGGGATGTGGTATCTGCATTTACTGTAAAGACGGTAATGAACAATTATGTCCATATGCTCAATGGCCTGGAATTATGAAGAATGGTGGTTTTGCAGAATATATTCTCATAGATTCCTATAGATTCTTAGTAAAAGTAGAAGAAGGAAGACGAGAGAAAAAAAATGATAGATCAAAGGATGAATCACAAAATAAAGAAAAGGCAAAAGGAAATGAGACATTGAGCATAGAATCTATTGCTCCACTTACTGATGTTGGTCTAACACCATATAGAGCAATCAAGAATATCAGGAATTTGCTTGGGCCTGGAAAAACTATCGGAATTGTTGGAGTAGGTGGTTTGGGATATTATGCAGTACAATATGCAAAGATATTGGGACAATCTGCTAATGTAATAGCATTTGATAGAAAAGATGAAAAAATAGACTTGGCAAAAGAAATAGGAGCTGATTTTGCAATAAATAATTCTGTAGACTTTTCAAATGTTAAAGATGAAGTATTCGTAATTACAAAAGGCAAGGGATTAGATGTTATAATTGATTGTGTTGGAGCAGAAAACACAGTAAATAATTCTATCAGATTGTTAAATAAGGGTGGTACTCTTGTTGTTGTTGGATTATTTGGTAAACAGATGACATTTCCACTTGTACCTTCTGTAATTAATGAGTACAAGATTCATGGTTCTCTTTGGGGAAATTACAATGAATTACGGGAAGTGATAAGACTGGCATCTAAAGGTAAATTAAGACATAAAATAAATAGATTTTTTTTAAGAGATATAAATAAAGCAATAAATAAATTAAAAAATGGAGAGATTTTGGGAAGAGCAGTAATAGTTCCTTAAATATATTAGTGAACGTCATATGAAGAGATAATATGCAAATGAGATAGCTTACACTATGTTCTTTTTTTATATGAAATATATATATATATATATATTTCATTAGTAAGATTATTCGCAAAAAGCTATTATACAAAAAAAATTTGTTACAGAAAATTGCTTATTATTTGTTTAAAACTTTTCTTCTAATTATTTTATCATTTATAACAAAAGTAAATTTAAACTCTAAATAAAAGCTATAGCAAATTCTCTTATACATTGATCATATTAATTTGTGGTTATCCTGGAGTTGGAAAAACAACATTAGCAAATGAGCTTGGACCTTTGATTAATGCTGTTATTTTGTCTACAGATAAGATTAGAAAATCACTTATAGACAAACCAAATTATAGCGAGGAAGAAAAAAAACTAATCTATAATATTCTGTTATTAATAGCTAAATATCTTCATAATAATGGAATAAATTGTATTCTTGATGCTACATTTAACAATCAAAAAGCAATAGAAGATATTAAAAAGGGATTAAATCTAACAGATGATCAATTTAAAATTATTGAATGTATTTGCCCTGAAGAATTAATAATTTCTAGAATACAAAAAAGAAAAAGTGGTTTTTCTGATGCAGATGTATCTATTTATAGAATGATAAAAGAAAATTATGAACCATTAAAAGAAAAACATATAACAGTAGATACAAGCCAATCTTTAAAAAAGATCGTAGCAGAAGTTGCAAATAGAATAAAAAATGAGCCTTGAACAACTAAATATTATTCATCAATTAAAAAGCAATACTGCTTATTCTCATCCTGCTTATAGTATTAAAGTATTAGAAACTCATATCTCTTGGATATTTCTGACAGGACCATTTACATATAAAATAAAGAAAGAGATAAAATTTGGCAAAGTTCTTGACTTTTCAAATCTTTTATTAAGAAAAAGATACTGTCAAAAAGAACTAATGTTAAACAAAGTTCTTTGTGGCAATATGTATCAAAGTGTTGTTAAAGTTATACGGGAAAACGGCATCTTTAAATTTGTTGAATTGAACGAAAAAGGTGAACCCTTTGAATATGCAGTAAAAATGATAGAAATTCCACAAAAGTTTAGGATGGACAGTTTAGTTAAATCTGGATGTGTTAATAAAAGAACAATCAAATCTTTAACAGATATACTTATTAAATTTCATAATAGTTCTCTAACTAATAATAAAATCTCAAAATATGCTCTACCCGTGGTCTTGAAAAAAAAATTAAATGAGACTTTTGAAACCCTTTCTAAAATTGGAAAAATAGATCCAATGATAGAAAACAAAATGGATTCATTTTTAGAAAAAAATAACAATTTATTTTTACAGCGTATAAGAGAATCTAAAATTCGCGACATCCACGGTGATCTTTACCTAAAAAATATTTTTATAATTGATGATAAATTTTATTTGTATGATAGAATAGAATTCAATGATTCTTTAAGATATGCAGATATTACAGAGGATGTAGCACATCTTGCAATGGATCTTGATCTTCATCAACGAATTGACCTATCCAAATATTTCATTAACGAGTATATTCAAAAAAGTAATGATGATAACATGATAAAACTAATTTATTTCATGATGTGTTTTAAAGCATGTGTTAGAGCCAAAGTGTCTTTCTTTAGAGCTCAAGAAGTAGACAATAAAAAGAAAAAAATTATTCATATAGAAGAAGCACAAAAACATTTAAAATTTGCAAAAAAATATATAAAATTATTTTAAAAATTCATGTAAATATATTTAAATTTAGTTTTTATTAATGTCCTTAATCATTTCTTATAGTTTTATAAAACTATCAAAGTGATAACTATCTCTTAATAATATAATAATAGAGCATTATTAATATAAATATCAACAATAGTTAGAAATCTAAAAAGAAGATTTACTAATATAGAATTTTCAATTTTTCCAAAATATTTTAATTGTTAGATTTATCTTATACCATAGTATAAATAAATTTGTCAGAATTAGACCAATTTTACAATAATTCTTCTCTGAGTACTGATCTCTATGAATTAACTATGGCATCTGCATATTTTTCTTCAAATCAAATTGATAAATTAGCTATATTTGAGATGTATGTAAGAAAGCTTCCAAAGAATAGAAACTATTTAGTTGTTGCAGGATTGGAACATGTTATCAATTTTCTTTTAAATCTAAAATTTAAGAATGAACATATTGAATTTTTAAAAAATCATGATATATTTAAAGGATCAGAAGAAAAATTTTTTGACTATCTTTTAAATTTGAAGTTTAGTGGTAATCTATGGGCAGTTCCAGAAGGCTCCATAATTTTTGCCAATGAACCAATACTAAGAATAGAAGCACCAATAATTGAAGCACAAATAGTTGAGACTTTTATTTTATCATTAATAAATTTTCAAACCTTAATTGCATCAAAGGCTTCGCGAATAGTTAATGCTTCTTGTGGTATTCCTGTAATAGAATTTGGTTTTAGAAGAGCTCATGGCCCACTAGCAGCATTATTAGCCAGTAGATCAAGTTTCATTGCTGGATGTGTAGGGACATCCAATACATTAGCATCATATGAATTTGGAATTCCAAGTAATGGAACGATGGCTCATTCATTTATAATGAGCTTTGAAAATGAAGAATCAGCATTCAAAGAATTTATAAAAATATTTCCAGAGGGATTTTTACTAGTAGACACATATGATAGTATCAACGCAGTAAAAAAGATAATTCAAAATAAAATAAAATGTAAAGGTTTAAGATTAGATAGTGGAGATCTTTTGCAATTAAGTAAAGATATAAGAAAATTACTTGATGATGAAGGATATTATTCAACCAAGATTATGGCAAGTGGTGATTTAAATGAATATATAATAACGGATCTGAAAAACCAAAAAGCCCCAATAGATTTGTTTGGAGTAGGAACTGAATTAACAACTTCAAGAGATGAACCCGTTTTAAATGGTATTTATAAGTTAGTAGCTATTAAACAATATTCAAAAACTAAAAACAAATATGAAATATTCTATAAAATGAAAACGTCAGTTAATAAAATTTCTTATCCTGGTCCCAAACAAGTATTTAGGTTTGAAAAAAATAATCGTATTATAAAAGATATAATTGCCTTAGAAGATGAAAAAATAGATGATGCAACTCCACTTTTGCTTCAATATATAAAAGACGGCAAATTAATACAAAAATTGCCAACTTTATTTGAGATCAGAAAATATCATCAAAAACAAATAGCATCCCTGTCAGAAAGATTTAAAAAAATAAGCAATGAAAAAGTCGAATATCCAGTTTTCTTAAGCAAAAAACTAAAGAAAACAATGAAGGAGTTACAAAATAAATCTACCTAAAAGCTAGTAGAAATACTGATCATATAAATAGAAAATCCACCTTTATTATCAATAGTGAGAGATTTATGAATAACAGATATGCTATTTTGGTAATAGATATGTTAAATGATTTTATTAATGGAAAATTACGATTAGAAGGGGTTGAAAAAATTGTACCAAATATTCAAAAGTTACTTGATTCTGCTAGACAACATAATATTCCAATAATATATTGTAATGATTCACATCTTCCAGAAGATAGAGAATTAAAAATATGGGGAAAACATGCAATGAAAGGAACTAGAGGAGCACAAGTCATTAAAGAACTTAAGCCAATGCCAAACGATCATGTAATAATAAAGAATACCTATAGTGCATTTTTTAATACGAAATTAAAAGATTTATTACAATCTCTTTATCAAGGACAAGGTGCAAATTCTCTTATAGTGACAGGTATTCATACTGATATTTGCGTTAAGCATACTATATTCGATGCTTTTGTAAACGGTTATGAAATAACAGTTGCGGAAGATGGAGTAAAGGCACTTCCATTAGTAGATAAAAGAATATTAAAATACATGAAAGAAAAATATGCTATTGAAGTTAAAAAAATAAAAGATATTTTACATCAAACTTTGCAATTTAAAGTGTATCAATCGCTATAAATAAAAATTGTTTGTTGATATATCTATTTCTAGTATAAAAAATATACAAAATACAGAAATTATATATATTCTATTATTGAGGATACTTATAATTCATCAAATAGCACATTTCTTAATAATATTTAGCCTTAAAATAGATACAAAAAATACAATTATTTATTTAATGTTGATTAAATATTATATTTTATTTTACAATTAAAACAGGACAATGTGCAAAATTTAAAACTCCTGATGCTACACTTCCCAAAAACACTTTCTTGAAACCAGTTCTTCCTCGAGTTCCTATGACTATTAGATCTATATTTTCTCGTTCTGAATATTCAATTATTTCTTTAACAATCGATTCTTCAGCAATTATCACATCCGTTGTGAATTCTACATCAATTTTTTCTTTCACATCTTCAAACCATTTTAGTGCTTCGATATATGAAAGTTGAAGAACCTGATTGAATGGCGAATTCATTTCATAATCTTTTTTACTCATAAAGAAGTCATATCTTATTGAAGAAGGTACAACGTGTAATGCTATTAATTTAGAATTGAATCTTTTCACTATCTGAACAGCATATTCTAATGCTCTTATGGAGAATTCTGAACCATCTACCGGAACAAGTATATTTTTAAAATTAATATTGTAAGACAATACAAATAATTAAGAATTATTAATTAATATATTGTTATTTATTATATTTACAGAAAAAATTTTTTTTATTAAAATGGTGATTACTAATAAGAATTAACATCTAAAATGAATAATTTTTTATTAGTGTATTAGCTCAAAAGAGATTTGTAAAGATAACTTTAAGGTTATTTTAAAGGTTAATATTAATTTGAATAATTAAATTTACCTTGAACCAATCTTTTTATCATTTTAAATTTATTCTATCTTATGGATTTTCAAGAATTTAAGAACAAAAAGGAGGAACATCTACTTGGAGGAGGAATAGAAAAGCAGAAACAACGTAAACAAAAGGGAAAAATGAATGCATTTGAAAGAATGTATTTACTATTTGATTCTAAATCATTCGTAGAAATAGATCCTTTTGTAACTCATGAATGTTTTGACTTTGGGATGGAAAAGAAAAAGCTTTTAGGTGATGGAGTTGTTACAGGATATGGATTAATTAATAATCAATTAGCTTACGGATTTTCTCATGATTTCACTGTATTTGGTGGTTCATTAAGTTTGTCATTTGCTCATAAAGTGTGTAAAATCATGGATCTAGCCTTAAAACAGGGAGTACCAATAATAGGAATAAATGATTCAGGTGGAGCTCGTATACAAGAAGGCGTTGATAGTCTTGCAGGATATGCCGAAATTTTTCATAGAAATGTCAAAGCTTCTGGAGTTATTCCACAAATATCTTTAATTATGGGTCCATGTGCAGGTGGTGCTGTTTATTCTCCTGCAATAACAGATTTTATAATAATGACTAAATCTTCATTTATGTTTGTAACTGGACCTGAAGTTGTTAAAGAGGTAACTAACGAAAATGTAAGCTTCAATGATTTAGGTGGAGCACAGATTCATAACGAAAAGAGTGGTGTTGCACATTTTCTAGCAGAGGACGAACAAGACTGTTTTAGAATACTACATACACTTTTATCATTTATCCCTTCCAACAACTTAGAAACTCCTCCAAGAATAGACACAAAAGATGATCCTCTGAGAGAAAATGACGAACTGAATTTTATTCTTCCATCCAGTCACACTAAGCCATATGATATGGAATCACTTATACGAAAAGTTATAGATAATGGTGATTTCCTAGAAGTCCAAAAATATTGGGCAAGAAATATAATAATAGGTTTTGCAAGACTAAATGGAAATTCAATAGGTATAGTAGCTAATAATCCTGAAGTACTAGCAGGAGTTTTAGATATCAATTCCTGTGACAAGGCAACTAGATTTGTAAGATTCTGTGATTGTTTTAATATTCCATTAGTTGCCCTAGTAGATGTACCTGGCTTTCTCCCTGGTACTGATCAGGAATGGGGAGGAATTATTAGACATGGAGCAAAGCTTCTTTATGCATTTTCAGAGGCAACTGTACCCAAACTCACTGTAATTATTAGGAAAGCATATGGTGGAGCCTATTGTGTAATGAATAGCAAGCATATAGGAGCTGACTATAATTTTGCATGGCCTAGTGCGGAAATTGCAGTTATGGGATCTGAAGGTGCATGTAATATAATATTCAAAACTGAAATTGCAAATTCCTCAAAACCTAATGAAAAAAAAGCAGAATTAGTGGAACAATATAGAACAAAATTCTCAAATCCTTACATTGCAGCTTCAAAAGGATATATAGATGATGTTATAGAACCAATAGAGACAAGAAAGAGATTAATTTCTGCTCTTCATTCTATATACAGAAAAAGAGAAGAAGGTCCAAGAAGAAAACATGGCAATATTCCCATGTAGAATTTTCATCCTTTTCTAATTTTAATAAATGGTAAAAAATTCTCAATTTTTAAATAGATATTTTATTAATATTTTCTAGAAACAAGGTTTCTTCTAATTATTACTTAGTAGAGAAGAAAATATAGTTTCATGGACAATTTTAACAAATTTGAGTATTGATATAGGTTTTCTAATGAATCTGAATTTAGAAATACATTCGAATTCATAACAGGATGATAAAATAATTACTTTTAAATTTTGATTAATTTCTAAAAGCTTCATTGCCAATAGTAGACCATTCATATGTGGCATTCTATAATCAGTAATTAGCAATGAATATTTATTTGGATTTTCTTTGATATGCTCATATGCCAAAATTGGGTCAGTGAAACTACAAACATCATAATTACTCCTTCTTAAAGCTTCGCTATATAAATCTGCCAAATCTGATTCATCATCTACAACTGCTATGGAGTCTAGCATGAGTAATTTATTCAATACTCATTTTACTTAAATATAATATGTGTACAGTGCATTACTGTGCACTCACATTGCATTGTTATAGTATTTTAGCAATTTAGAATTATAGAATTATTATATTAAGCATAAGAAAATAAATCATTGTATTAAGAAATTAATATTTTATTGTTCAAGGTATTGAGGCATTTTAGAAAGTACAATATATTTAGAATAAGAAGTTTGTAGCCTAAGTTTAGTATCATGATAAATACTAATATTTGGATGAATTATTCTAAATGTAGACTTCTGCAATGACACAATTTTCAGTTATATTAAATTTAGCTTCAACATGTGCAATTTTATAAAAAATAAGAGTTAAAAGCTCCTTTGCAAAAAGGGACCAATATTCTCCTAAATCATGTTGTATTATAAAAATATGTTTTCTTTCAGAATCTATTCTATGATCAGAAATTATGCCAGAAACTTTCATATATTCCTCTAATACGGAAAGCACAGACCAAAAGTCAATTTTTTTTTTCATGACTATTACACAATCTTTAATGTTAGAAAATATGATTTCCGCTGCATATTTTGTAAGTTTTTCTCTAAATATTTGGATAGGAATACCATTAGATTCTGCTAATATCATTGTTTCATTGATTAATGAAGATAGTAATATTTTTGGAACAGGTATTAATCCTAGTTTGCGTTCATATTGGCCCCATTCAATATATTCTTTTAAAATCTTATTTACAAGAACATTTAATGAAATTTCATTTTGATTAGCATCACGTTGTAATTCACCTAATACAAAAGAATCTAATCGAAAAGTTGTACTTTTGCTTTTTTGTGATGAAATAATATTTTTATGATTTAAATTACTCACATTCTTATTTTATTGAATCAAATATAAGTATTTTTATTAATATATTTGAAGTTACAAAAATTTTATATCAAATAGATTTTCCTGAGTTCATCAAATCGGAAGTAATAAAAAGTAAATATACTAAAGAGCTTTATTTGTATATCGTGAAATCATAAAAATATGTTCTTTGAATTATCTTTGATAAAAAGATCATTAAAATCATCTAAAGAATATAAAAATCATTTAAAAAAGCAAATAAATTTATTCTCATAGGCACTTAAATTTTTTATGCTAGATTATTCATATATTACTTCTATTTAAACTTCAAATAGTTTAAGAATTGATTTCTGTCTTACATTTTAAGTAGTTGAAAAAAATTTTCGATAGCATGTATCTTTTCATTATGTAATTAATAGTATATCGAAATAGTTTTCAAATATTAATCAGTTTGCTAAAGATTAATTATTATAAGATTATCAAATATACAATAGTAAAATAGACAAATTTATATAATATTTAGGTTAAGATGATTAGTTTATACAAATTTTCAACCAATAATTATTATGAGATAATGAGAAAAAAATTTTAGATATAAATGACATTCAATATTTTGATGTTATGTGACTAAACATTAAAAAGAATATTCAGTAAAAAAATATTACAGTATTTCAAATTTTATTTATGTATATATATAAAAAATTTTAAAAAAACAAGAAAATAAATTCATAATAAATTTTTATGATTATATTTTACTGATTTTTGTTTTTCTTTATCTTAGTCATATGCTAACAGATTTAAGTTTAATATTTAATATTCTCTTATTGCTAAAAGTGCTAATCGCTAACAGAGGAGAAATAGCAGTAAGAATTGCCAAAACTTGTAAAAAACTAAATTTAATCCCTTGTGGTATTTATTCTGATGCAGATCAACACTCTTTACATATAAAGCAATGTAAAGATTCAATTAATATAGGAGGTCAGCTTGCTCAAGAAAGTTATCTTGATCTCCATAAAATTATTGATGCTGCAAAGAAATTAGGATGTGATTCAATACATCCTGGATATGGATTTCTTGCTGAGAACCAGATGTTTGTAGAAGCATGTACAAGAGAAGGAATTACTTTTATAGGGCCATCAAAAAAAGCAATGGGTTTAACGGGTGACAAGATAAAAGCTAAAGAAGTAGCATCAAAAGTATCTCCAGTAATAATTGGAAAGGAAGTTTCAAATGAAAATGATGCTTTGGATTTATCTAACAGTATAGGATTCCCGGTAATATTAAAGGCGGTAGAAGGAGGAGGAGGAAGAGGCTTAAGAATAGTAAAAACAGCTGATGAGCTAAAACAATCATTTCTATCTTCTAAGAATGAATCTACCTTAAGTTTTGGTTCAGATAGAGTATATATTGAAAAATATATTGAAAAACCACGACATATTGAGGTCCAAGTACTAGCAGATCATCATTCAAATATTGTACATTTAGGAGAACGAGACTGTTCAATTCAAAGACGTCATCAAAAACTAATTGAAGAAACACCTTCACCTGCTTTAACAAATGAACAACGAAGCAAGATAACAGAAACTGCTAAAAATATAATTAAAGAAATTAGATATGATAATGCGGGAACTGTAGAATTTCTATTTAAAGATGGTCAATTTTATTTTATGGAGGTTAATGCTAGAATTCAAGTAGAACACCCTATTACAGAAGAAGTTACTGGGATAGACATAGTAGAACAACAACTTCGTATAGCATCAGATGTTGGTTTATCAATAAATCAAAAAGATGTCAAGAACAAAGGCCATGCAATAGAATGCAGAATAAATGCTGAACATCCTATAAGCTTTGTTCCATATCCAGGAACTATTAATAAATTTTTTCCACCTCAAGGTAAAGATATTCGAGTAGATACGGCACTATATCCAGGTTATTCCATTCCAATTTTCTATGATTCACTAATATCTAAATTAATATGCTTTGGTAATAGTCGAAGTGAAGCAATCGAAAAAATGAAGAGTTCACTCTCATCATTTAGGATTTCTGGGGTTCCATCAACTATACCTTTTCATATATCAGCATTAAATGATATACGTTTTGTTGAAGGACAATATGATACATCTTTTGTTGATGATATGAAAATATATACTGATAAAATTGGAGAAATGGCTGCAGCAATTTTTACTCAATACCCCAAGAAAATTCAATTTCTCAAAGCTGATAAAGAAAATGATGACAAATGGATGAGAAATAGATTAGATTGGATTTCTGCTTTTGACATTCAGCGAAATCTATCAAAATGGAGATATTAGTATTAGGATGACGAAAATAAAAGTTAATGAAACATTTTATGATATCGAAATAATTGGTGATAAAGTAACTGTCGACGGAAAAGAGATAGAAGTAAAGGTAAATGAAGATAAAATACTAATAAAAGGAGATACTTTTAACATTGATTTTATAGAAGAAGGAGACCCTTCAATTATGATTATAAATGGAATGGTATATGTAATCTCAAAGGGTAACATAGGTTATTTATCTGCCAATGAAATAAAAGCTCCTATGCATGGGAAAATTGTAAGTATTTTGGTAAATGAAGGAGATCATGTCAATAATGGTCAAGTTCTCGTAGTATTGGAGGCAATGAAAATGGAAAATCAGATAAAGTCACCAAGAAAAGGAACAATAAGAAATATTAAAATTGTTAATGATCAATCTGTAAAGATAGGAGATATTCTTTTAACTTTTGAATAATGCAAGTATTGGATTGAAGAATAATATTAGAAGCCCTGGATCCATATATAAAATCATATACTAATTTAACAATGATTTTTATAAAATATCTTTTTAACTATTTTAGTCATATAAATATATATAAAACAATTATATTAGTATCAAAAATAGAACAAATTCAGAGATAAAAGTAGCAGTTTAACAATAAAAGGTATATAAAATAGAACTTAAAATAAGTGAAGATATAATAAACAGAAAATAAATTAGAAAAAGAAAAAACTAATTTTTATAATAAAATTAGGATAATATGATATCAATAAGATAAACAAACTGTAAATGCATAAATAATTTTAATATTATATAATAAGTGTACTTTTTCTATTATTTGATTCCTTTAATTGCAAATTAGATTTAAGAATAAAATATAGATTGATCTTATTGTTCAAGTGTTCAAATAATTAGCTTAATGCTACGTCAAGGATCATCATCAATACAAAACCAAATAATAGAAAAAGAGTTGCAAAATCTATATTACCTCGTCTATGCGATTCTGGAATTACTTCTTCAGCAACAACAAATATCATTGCACCTGCCGCAAAACTCAAGATATAGGGTAGTAATGGTTGTGCTATAAAAACAAAAAGTGCTCCTATAACACCTGCAACTGGTTCAACCGATGCGGATAACTGGCCATAAAAAAAACTTTTTCGAGCTGAATATCCTTCTTGTTTTAATGGCATAGAAATAGCAAACCCTTCAGGAAAATTTTGTAAACCTATACCAATTGCAAGAGAAATTGCAGCTCCTAAAGTTGCTTCAGGTAAACCCAATGAGGCAGCACCAAATGCAACACCAATAGCTAATCCCTCTGGAATATTATGTATAGTTATAGCAAGGACTAGAAGATTACTTGTTTTTAACTTTGTTGCAGGACCTTCTGCAGTTACTGGAGGTAAATTTGGATGTATATGAGGTATGATTTTATCTATTATTTTAATAAATATACCTCCTAATAAAAAACCAATTGCAACTGGTAACCATGGTATGAATTCATGCTTTGAAGAGATCTCTAACGCCGGTGAAAGCAGAGACCAATAGCTTGCAGCAAGCATAACTCCTGCAGCAAATCCTAACATACCATCAAA
>DASSVK010000073.1:0-9272 GCA_035706205.1 Nitrososphaeraceae archaeon
TATAATATTATAATTATTACTATTTAATTAACATCATTATCATCATAAATGACTAATTAATTTAATATTAATTTAGGACAATATTTTATATATTATCCTATCAAATATAAATTCTAATATATGTATACGTAATTTTGTACAATATTAACTAATAATAATAATTTAAGGATATTATTCTGATATTATGAAAATTATATTTCCATTATTGTATTTAATCTTATTGTATGGGTATAATATAATACCTTAGATCTACTTATAGATTTAATTTCATAGTATTTCCATTAGATTTCTAAATTATGATATTCTTTATTTTTATACTTATAATTGAATATATTAAAACAACTTATATTTTCGTTTATTACTCTTTAATCAATCGTGGAATCTAATACAAGATCACAAAAATCGAATATATATCAATTCGAGTCTATTCTAAATGATAACCTTTTATGGGTCGATGTAAGAAATCCTACTCGTCAAATAATGAATAAGCTTGGGGGAAAATATTCTTTTCATGAATTGAATATTGAGGATTGTCTCTCAAAAACTCAAATACCAAAGATTGATAAATATGATGATCACGTTTTTGTAATTCTACACTTTCCAGCTGGAACTACAGATGATAAAATACCAAGAGTTACTCAATTATCAATTTTTATTGGAGCAAATTATTTAATTACTGTACATCAAGGTGACCTTAAACCTTTAGTAGAAATGTTTGATTTATGTAAAAAAGAAGAAAATCAAGAGTATCGTCAAGTAATGATGGGCAAGTCCTCGGGATATTTGTTGCATACTATTATAGATGCATTGGTAGATGATCTTTTTCATGTTCTAATGAAAGTAATTGGAAATTTAGATGATATTGAAGATGCAGTTTATGATGAAAAAATAGGTATTGCCAAACAAATTTCTCATCTTAGAAGAGAAATAACTACCATTAGACGTGTATTAATACCATTAAAGAGAATAATTATAAGTCTTACTAGAGACATACAAAAGTTTTCAGAAGAAGATCTTACTCCTTACTTTGATGATATTAAAGATCATATTGATAAAGTTTTAGATACTTTGGAAGAGTCTAAAGAAACTATAGAAATTTATAAAGATACTGATTATATGTTAAGTACAGAAAAAACAAATAAAATTATAGCAATGTTGACAGTAGTTTTTACATTATCAATTCCAATAACTGTAGTTAGTACAATATATGGTATGAACATTTCTCTTCCAGGTTCCGACATGATTCAATTCCAATTCTTTGGAGAATATACTACTTTGGTATTATTGATAGTAATATCAACTATAATTACACTTGTAATGTTTTTATCTTTTCGTAGATTAGGATGGCTAGGAATTTAGTCGTTTCTAATCTATTTCTTTTTTTAATATGCTACCTCTTGAATTATTAAGAACAAAAATAACTAATAAAGGTCAAAGAATTACTCCTTTATTTTGTTTACCATCTGCTGATAATCTTTTATTAGCTCAAAAATTAATAACAGAATTTCAGTTCTCAAATAATAAAAAAGAGACAAAAGGAGAATTACAAAAAAGATTATTCTTATATGAGAATAGTTATGATGATTTTAAGCTAATTAGAGGACTTGTTATACTATTAGAAAGACGATGTATCTTTAAAATTAATCAATCCTTTTATTCTGAGAATAAAACCCAAGGTTTTGTAACTCAATTGCCATCATCTTTTTCATTACGTAAAGTTTTATTTGAGGAATCTTCAAAAGGCGGATTACCTTTAGATCATACCCAACGAGATAAAATTTTTCAGAATGTTGCTTTGAAATTAGGTATAGACACTAACTATATAGAAAAATTGATGTGGCTAGATCAAGAAGATTATCTAATCCTTGAAAGCTTTAGTTCAATTGAACCAATACATTTACTAGGAACATATAATTTAGCAATTTTACAAACACTACTATTTAATTCGGTTAATTTTGAATTTATTATAAAGGGAGGAACAAATTGGAAACAGGTATTACGAGCTATTAAAAGGTTTGGACTAATGTATAATCTCCAAAAAATTCATAAGGATTTAGAAGACAATTTTCCTAAAGAAACTCCATATAATAAAAACAAACACGATATTATAGATAATGATAATTTTAAATCTTATTTCAATGACAATATAATTTGCTCCATAGATGGACCCTTGAGTATATTTAAGTTAACTAATAAATATGGTGTATTAATAGCAAAAGTAATTCCTAAAATTATTTCATCTCATACATGGAATATTAAAGCATCAATAATTAAAAATAGTATTTCAGGAAGAAAGCTATATGAGTTTAATCTTTCGTCAGATAGCGATATATATATCTTTGATACTATGAAAGACCGATTTTACAATAATCACCAATTTGAAGATTCTTATGATTATAATAATCTTAATTTTGATAGTTCTGTTGAAGCAAAATTTGCTACTCAATTTGAAAAATTTCGAACAGGTTGGAAACTTATAAGAGAACCAGATCCTCTAATATTGCCCAATGGAAAAGCCTTTATCCCGGATTTTCTTTTTGAAAAATATGATAAAAAGATATATTTTGAAATAATAGGATTTTGGACACCACAATATTTAGAAAGAAAATTTAAAAAAATTCAAGAGATTATAAAAACAAATGATAGTAAACATGATCTTTTGATAGCAGTAAACGAAAATAACTTTGTTTCAGAAAGTAGTGAACTGAAAAAACTACTATCGAATTCTATGTTAAATGATAATAGTATTATAATCTATAAAAACGATTCAATTCCTATGAAAAAAATTCTTCTCTATCTAAAATCTATAGATCGTAAAATAATGAATCAAAATTTTGAAACATACAGATCTGCAATGACTGACTATATTGCCGATCTTTTAAATAATAACTATGAAATAATTAATCTGGAAGAAATATCTAAAGTTTATGGTGTTTCAATTAATTCTTTATCTGATATTATTTCAAATCTACGTACAAATATTAATATTGAAAACTATATTATTCAAAATTCTTTATTGATTTCCAAGAAAAAATTAAATAAAATAAAAGATGAAATTGGTAATATTGATAATTTAATAAAAATACAAGAAATTTTCGAAAATAATAATATTCCTGTTCAATATACTATTGATATTCTTAAACATCTTGGCTTTGAAATTCTATGGCGAGGAATAGATTCATCAAATATTATAATAAAACGAAAAAATAAGATTATATGATTTATTCCGATTAAAATCGTTATTAAAAGGTATATTTATTGAAATATTTAAATTTATGATAAAAGATATATTAATAATAGTATATGAGAAATATTGAAAGTATCAAAATTATTAATAATAATAGCAATAACAATACTAATACTAATACATGGTTACAAAATATTTCTGGAAATTGGCGTGATATAGAGTGTCCTTGTGGAAGTTATTATCATTTTAATGGAAGTTTTGAAGAATTATTTCATTGGGAAAATATACATTTAAGACATATGGCATCAGATTATGCTAATCATGCAATGATATCTTTTTATCCTGATGATATGGTTATTTTTTATCATTCTAAAACTGGATATGTTGTTGAAAGAAGAAGACATAAAATACATGAATTGGATGAAATTAAAAATGCATGGATTCACGGAAAAATAACAATCACAGGTGCATAAATTCTATAATACAATTATAATATTATTTAAATGTAGTATTGTTTTTTCATAAAATTGTTCAGCCTCAGGTGGGATTTGAACCCACGACCTAAGGTTTACGAAACCTTCGCTCTAACCGAGCTGAGCTACAGAGGCAGAGCATTAAATATGTATAAAGAAATTATTTTTACTGATATATAATCTAGATTCTAGTAACACAATTAAATCTATACTTTCTATTCTTATGGTATGAAAATATCTATTTCGGGAGCTCGAGGCATCTATGGCAAAGACCTTAGTCTCCATGAAATTTATAGATTATCCTCTCTCTTTGGTTCTTATTTAACAAATTCTAAAAATAAAAAGATAAAATGTCTTGTATCTTGTGATACCAGAATTTCAGGCGATATAATAAAAAAAATTGTAAAATCAAGCCTAATTGAAAGAAATATTGATGTATATGATTTAGGAATAGCGCCTACTCCGATAGTATTTAGAGAATCCAAAAAATTCGATGGATCTATTATTATAACAGCATCTCATAATCCTTTTGATTGGAATGGTCTTAAATTTCTAATTGATGGACGTGGAATATTTGAAAAAGAATTATACGAAGTCATATCAACTCAACTAATATCTCTAATTACGTCATATGGAAGTTCTTGGAAGTTCTTATCTAATTATGAAAATGATGTATTAGAATTAATTCAAAATTCAAAAGAATTGAATTTATCCAATAACAAAAGAATTTGCATAGATGCTGGAGGTGGTGCGGCATGCGGATATGCTAATAGTATATTAAAAAAAATTGGACATATTGTTTATGATGTTAGCGGAAATAAAGGTATATTTTCTAGAGGTCCAGATCCTACTACAGATGATTTATCACAGTTGAAATCTATTGTAAAATCGCATAATCTTGATTATGGATTTTCATTTGATTTAGATGGAGATCGTTTAGTTGTTGTTAATAGTAGTAGTGAAAAGTTAAATTCAGATATCACTCTATTGCTGTGTATAGCAAATATGTTGTATAGTTTCCAATCAAAAGAATTTGTAACAAGTATAGATACAAGTATCTCTATTCAAAAATTTATTAAAAATCACGGAGGTTATTTAACCTATTCTAAAGTCGGTGAAGCAAACGTTGTTCAAAAAATGATTGAAAAGAATGCTGATGCAGGAGGTGAAGGAAGTAGTGCAGGATTTATTATGCCTAATTTTAATATGTGTAGAGATGCTATATTAGCTAGTGTTTTAATTAGTACAATTAATAAAAAAATATTAAAAGAATGTCTTGAAATTTCATATACTTATTCTCAATTTAGAACTAAAATTCAGATAGATGCTGAATTACAAAAAACTATTTTGGATAAATTATATGATGAATTTAAAAAAGACTCAACAGAAATTAATATGTTAGATGGAATTAAAATAATTTTAGATGAGAATTCTTGGATTTTATTTAGAATATCTAACACTGAACATGTTTTAAGAATATCAATAGAATCAACTAGTAATAAAATAAATTCTATCTATAAGAATGTAAATGAAAGAATAATTAAAATACATGACCAAATTAAATGAAAAAGAAATTATAGATTTATTTTTTTCTAACCTTTTAAAAAAAAATAAAACACAATTTCAAATAAGAGATGATGTATCTTTATTATCTTTTAAAGATCTACGAAAAAATAAAGTTAGATCTTTCAATTCTTATCAAATAGTCATCAAGTCTGATATGTTAGTAGAAAGTACTGATGTAGTTAAAAAAATGAAAATATGGCAAATAGCAAGAAAAAGTATTGTTTCTGCTGTTAGTGATATGTCTGCAAAAGGAATAAAACCACCATATTTTTCGTTATTATCACTAGGCATTCCTAGATCGTGGACAAAATATAAAATAAAAAATTTAATTTTAGGATTTGAAAAAGCCTCCAAAGAATTTGATGTAGTTTTTCTTGGTGGTGATACCAATGAATCTATGGAATTAGTAATTGATTGTATTTTAGTTGGTTTTTTAGATTCTACAACTAACAATATTCCTTTAAGAAATAATGCTAAAGCTGGCGATATTGTAATAACATCAGGAGAATTTGGTTATACCTCTTCTGGGTTAAAAATACTGCTTTTCAATTCAAAAGCAATATCTTCTTTTAAAAAACTGGCTGTATCAAGTATCTTGCTTCCAAAACCTAATCAAAAATTTGGAACATTATTGGGACAGTATTTTTCATCATCAATTGATTCTAGTGATGGATTAGGGATATCTCTTTATGAATTGGCCAAGCAAAGTAAAGTTAATTTTTATATTGATGATATTCCAATTCCTATCGGTCTCATTGATTTCGCAAAAACTAATTCTCTAAATATTTATGATCTAATATTTAATGGGGGAGAAGAATATGAAATATTAGCTACAGTTAATCCTTCTAATTTTCAAAAAGTAAAATTTCTTTGCAAGAAATTTCATTTGCCAATGTTTGTAATAGGAAAAGTGATGACTGGTAATGGTGATGTTTTTGTTAAATGCAATAATAAATTTAGATTATTACATGAAAGAACACGGAAAGAAAATAATGATTATTTTCTATTAAAAAATAAGGGATTTTTACATTTTACTTAATATATTAAAAAAGTTTTAATATCTAAATTAAGTGAATTATAGGATTATGTCTGAAACTGAAGATATTACTCAATATAAATGGGGTGTAGCTCATATTTTTAGCAGTTATAATAACACTTTAGTTCATATTACTGATATTAGTGGTGCTGAAACAATATCATTTAGTTCAGGAGGTCGACATGTAACTGCTGATAGATATGAATCATCGCCTTATGCAGCAATGAAATCTGCCGTATCTGCAGCAGATATAGCAAAATCTAAGGGAATAAATGCTCTTCATATTAGAGTTCGTGCTGTTGGGGGAGTAGGGCCTAGAATCCCTGGTCCAGGAGCTCAAGCTGCAATAAGAGCTTTAGCTAGAGCAGGTTTTAGAATTGGAAGAATTGATGATGTTACTCCAGTTCCTCATGATACAACCAGAAAGCCTGGTGGTAGAAGGGGAAGAAGAGTCTAACATTACAATACTTTTTACTATTTTTTAAGTCTAATAGAATTTTAAAAATTTAGAATTTAATATTTTAGAAAATATATTGACAATGATATAAAAATAATCACTCTATCCTATTACCTTTTAATAATAATATACAAAAATAATTAAAAAAATTTACTTAAAAAATGCCCTTTTTTTATTTATCATCATTTTCTTTATTTTGCTTAAGTTTCTCTGCAAATGATACATATTTTCCATGCTCTTCAATTTTGATAGTAGTATTTATTTTAACATTCAATCCTAATGAACGAAATAATGATAGTAATTCTCCTCCAGAAATTTTTCGGTTTATTTCTCCAATATTAATAAGTTCTACTATTTTATTTGTTATTGCTTTAGTTTCTGTTGGAAATTGAGATTCTGCTAAGTTTAATACTTCATCTCCTCTATCATATAAATATGATAGTAAAATCTCCTTCTCAGAGGGTTCATGTTTTCTAATAACTTTTTCCATATTTTCCTTTTTCTGTTTTATCATACGTTTCATCATTTCTTGCATTTTCTTAGCTTTAAGAATTTCAATATCTGAATCTTCCTCCATTTTATCCTTTAATCACTCCTATAGGAACTAATTTTGCTACTTTAGTTGCAATTCCCAATTTATCTGATACATTTACAACGGAGTCTACATCTTTATAAGCTAGAGGTGTTTCCTCTACTATTCCATTTTTTGTTAGTGCTTTTATATAAATCCCTTTTGATTCAAGTTCGTCTTTTACTTTTTCAACAGTAGAACTTCTTTTAGCTGCACCTCTTGACATAGTTCTTCCAGCTCCATGTGCAGTTGATCCAAAACTTAAATCAAGAGACTTTTTGTTACCCATTAGTATCCAACTAGCTGTTCCCATTGAACCAGGTATGAATACAGGTTGACCAATTTGTCGATATTTTTCTGAGACCTCTTTCATTCCTGCTGGAAAAGCTCTGGTAGCACCTTTTCTATGAACCATTAATTCTCTCATTCCTTCGCCATCAATCTTATGACGTTCTACTTTGGCTATATTATGTGCTACATCATAAACCAATTTCATATCTAATCCAGTTTCTGAGAGTGAAAAGACTTTTTCAAATGTTTTTCTAGTAAAATGAGTAATTATTTGTCTATTTGACCAGGCAAAATTCAAAGCTGTATTCATAGCTTTTCTATAATTTTCTCCTTCAATTGAATTATTCGGAACACATGCTAGTTCTCTATCAATTAATTCAATATTGTATTTTTTTAAAGATTGTTCGGAATAACGTAAATAATCACTACAAACCTGATGACCAAATCCTCGTGATCCACAATGTATTAATACTGTTATTTGACCTTTTTCTAGCCCCATCACTTTTGCCGCATTTTCATCAAAAATTTGTTGGATTTGTTGAATTTCTAGAAAATGATTTCCTGAGCCTAAACTTCCTAATTGAGGAACTCCTCTTTTTCTTGCAGTATCTGACACACTTTCAGGATCAGCTCCTTTCATTCTACCTTTTTCTTCACATACTTCAGAATCTTCTTTAAATCCATAACCATGTTCAAGTGCCCAGTCCACTCCTTCAATTAATAATTCATCAAATTCTGATTTGTTGAGCTTAATAGTTCCTTTGCTACCTACTCCTGATGGTATTGAATTAAATAATTCGTTTACTAAATCCTTTAATCGAGGTTTAATTTGATTTATGTTAAGATTAGATCTAAGTAATCTTACTCCGCAGTTAATATCATATCCTACACCTCCTGGACTAATTACTCCCTCTTCCATGTCCGTAGCTGCTACTCCACCAACTGGAAAACCATATCCTTCGTGACCATCTGGTAATACAACTACATGTTTTTTTACGCCGGGAAGTGTTGAAACATTGACGGCTTGATCTAGTGTTCTATCTTCACTCATCTTCAAAATCAAATTATCATCTGCATAGATCGTAACTGGTACATTCATTCTTTTAGAATCATTAACATTAATTTTAAATTCAAATTCATTTAATTTCTCAATAACATGATTGCCTCGCTTGGTTGTTATTTTATTCATTGTATTTGATTATTTTTAATATATAATATTATTATAAGCCTTGCTTGACTATTACAAAAATTCATAAAATCTCAAAGATATCCTTCATAATCTTTTATCTGTAATTGAGCATAATTAAAGTTAATAATGAAATTCCTCTCATTTTAAAAGATCCCTCTTTTGAAATATTAGAATTTTAGAAATTCTATCTAATTTATTAAAAGGGATTTAAATTCAATAACCACCTCTTATCTCTACTAAATCTAATTCTCTAGTCACATCTTTAGGTTTTTCTTTACTAATTTCAATACAATGATTATAATAATTACAACTGTATGTATATATCATGTTTTATTTTTGGTAATCAAAACAAAAGTGCAACATCATTTTCTATTAATACTTGTACAAGAAATTTTTTCTGATCATTTTATTCTTGAAATCTACTTTATTAAAGCTATATATTTTCAAATCTTTTAATAGTCAAGCTTTCAGATTTTAACTTACTATTAATAAGGATACAAAA
>DASSVK010000074.1:0-21780 GCA_035706205.1 Nitrososphaeraceae archaeon
AGTAATAATCGACGATGATAAAATGCCTGATATGAATGGCTTATTTTTAAGTACTAAACTTTTAGAAATAAATCCAAAACTAAATGTGATCATATTGAGTGATTATTTTGCTAATGATCTGAAATATAATTACAAGTTTAGTGTATAATTCCACACGGGTTCGGTGGGATTCGGACCCACGACATTTTAACCCAAATTGACTGGTTAAGAGCCAGACGCTCTACCTGGCTGAGCTACGAACCCATTTCATTTATTTGAATTATCAAGAAAATAAATTCTTTTTCATTAATTTGTTATCTTTTGAGATAAACACAAACTAAATTGTTTATATTAGAATAAATAATGATTATCGAATAAAGGATAATTGTTGTTTACGTAAGAATCTATTGAGCGGTTCTTCACTTTTTGACATCGAACATTCACAAATTAAATCTCTTCTCACATATTCAATAAAGAGTTTAGGATATTTTAAAAAAAGATATGGAACTGCTTGTTCAAATCTTATTGTTATTTTAAACAAGTCAGTAAAACGAAATTCTTTTTCATCATTTAGAATGCTATTAAAATCTGTATATGGAAAAAATTCATTTTTAGGATAATAACTATCAAAATTTTTTTTAAATAATTGTTAAAATATGAATTTTGAAATTCAATCTATCCAGTTCTGTTATTATATTATTACAATATCTATTAATATTTTGATGAAAATGGTGGAGATTTAGAAATAAAATTAGGAAAATTTCCAATCCTATCTTGAGTAGAGTTGTCAATTTTATGAATATCTTTAATATGTCTTTGTAAGTTCCACTCTCGCGTGAATATTTGGAACAGATTTTACAAATTTTTTTGTTCAGATAATTGTTAATGCACCAAGGCTTTATAAAAGAAAAAAATGAAGTATTTGAAATTACTCGGCTTAGAGTTACTCGAGTAACTCCCTCGAGTTATTGATTCAGTAAAAGAAGGTGTAAGTTTTTTAGAAAATAAAAAATTAAAGACGAATGACAAATTACTATATTACTTGAATTTTATATTACTTATTCTAAAAAATAGTTTAAAATTAAAATATTGTTGCTGGTTGATTTAGACTGAAGCTGTAGAAGTAGTTGTAGTAGTAGTTGTTTTTTCTTTTTGGTTATTTATTATCTGTAATATAGTCTCAGAAACTGAGCAGTTCAATCGTTCTTTTTCTTTAAGAATTTGTCTATATGCATCAAGTGTTATATATACTGGAATAGAACCTGTTCCTTCAAGTAAAGCTTTAACTCTATAAAGTCCATTCTCTATTCCTCTCTCTGCTATTTTCTTTAATTTTACCTTGTCAATAAAACCCCCTAGAGGTCCCATTGGCATATCATAATCTACTTTAATTCCAGTCTTTGTAGATTTTTCGTCTATTTCTTCGAATTCGACTTCAATTTGCCATCTTTTGAAAGGTCCTTCGATCATTTTTGCTACAATTTTTCTATGAGGAATATAATCAATAGTTTCACAATCCCATTCTAATCTCTTTCCATCAAAATCACCACTGATTCTAAAAATAGTTCCTACACCAAAACCATTTTTGACTTCAATTGGAATGATACTAAGACCCATATTTTCTGGAAATTGATCAGCCATATGTTCAGGTCGTGCAAAATAAGTAAAAACTTCACTAACAGGAGAGTTAATTGTCATGGACTTGCTGATGGTAGTCATTATCCTATCTTATGGTGATATTCAATAGAGTGAATTTAAAGGTTTCTTATATTTATCAATTATTGTTATGCTAAATTATCATAAAAGAATTTGATCCTCTATTAAAAAATGTATATAAGGTTTTTTGTAGGATTGAGTTTATGCAAGAGGATTACCATTTACTATTTCATCTAAACACTTGATTATATCTTCTTTAGTGACTTCTTTTGGATTATTGTCTAAGTGACCTCTGTCAGGCATTATTACATCGGCAGCTTCATCTAACGGTTGTTTCAATTTCAAAGGTTCAAATTTCAATTTTTGACAGATTCTCTTAAATCTTTCATAAAATATAGATTCATTGAATTTATGTGCTACAGTTGTGCAAGAAGATAACGAATATCCATGTGGAACACCTTCATTAGAAAATACATAGGATAGTGCATGTCCTAAAGTAGTAGATGAATTTCCAAAGCCTATTCCAGATAACATTGCACCATATGGAAGTAGATCATGTTTATCATTTATTATAGCATCTTCTAATATATCAAAAGCTTCTTTACAAAAGAACTTTGTAAAAGGATTGCCAATTTTACTATCGTATCCTTCTGATGCTTGTGCAGCTGCGTCACAAGCAGAATTTCGCAATATATTAAACGGGGTACCTGGTAGAAAATAAGGATCTACAATGGCTGCATCAGCCAAAAAAGCCTCATCTTGAAGCAGTTTTTTCTTGTGCTCAAAGCTGATAACCGCATATGTTGTCATTTCAGCTCCTGTTCCAAAAGTTGTTGGAATAAGTATTTTAGGTATACCAGTTATTTTGCTTAAATATTTACAGATATCCATTGAGCTACCTCCTCCTAAACCAATATAAGTAGAAATTTTTTTGTTATCAAACTCCTTTTGTATTTGTTCTACTGTTTCTATAGCAGGATCAGGTGTAGCTTTATCATAAATTTCATAATTTGTTATTTGCATATATTCAATCCATTTGTTATAGATTTCTGGTGTTGTTGTAGTGATTATTAAAGAATTTTTTGGATAATCAAATTCTTTTGCAGCATTTTCCCCGAAAACTATTTTTTTCGGCATCATTACTTTCCACATGATAATCAAAAAGAAGATCTCAATTATTTAAATTTAAATTTATAGTCTGAAGATTCTCTAAAACATTAAATTTGCAGTAACTTATTCAAAATTTACAATAAGAGTCAATAAAAATAAATTTTTAATTCACAGATTCAAACAAAGATATTATTAAATTTAAATTAGGTTAAGACAATGTGTGGAATTTTTTTAAGTTCAAAGATAATAAAAAGAAAAAAAATACAAAAAAAAATTTAAAAGCGGAAGTAAAAGATGAGAAAGGAGAAAAAGCAGAAGAGCATCAAGGAGAAGTTAATTTAAATCCTATAGAAAGTTCTAACGAATATAATAAAAATATATTTTCAATTGTTGACTTTCCCGAAAGAATTGCACAAATAAATAAAGCATATCCATTATTAAAACAAAAAGAGAAAATAGTTTTGAATCAAATTTTAGAATCCTTAAAAAGAGGAAGGCAAAAAGATTCGAAACAAAATTTTAACGAATTAAGTAAAATTAGAAAAGATTTGAATACTTTAGAAACTTCCAAAAAAGTGATGGAACAGACTTCAATTAAATTATCACTTATTCATGATATTAGTGATACATTAGATGTTTTAGGTCCTATTCTAAAAGAAAAAACAGAGAAAACAAAAGAAACTAACAGTAATGAAGAAAAAAATGAAAACAATAACAGAGAAGGAATGAAAACATTTGTAAAAACAATGACTGAAAATATTCTTAGAAATAACTATAAAGAAATTGATATTCAATCAATAGATGAAATTGATAAAGTATTTGAAAAAATCATGACTGAGAAAGAGACCTAAGGCTGTTTTTATTATTATCATTATTATAATCAGGATATTATTTTTTTTGATTTATTCTTTTAGTATGTTTAGAGCCCTAGATCATTTACGTGGCTTATACTAATTGCTGGTTCATATAATGTAAAATCTTTATTCATTGATCAAAATATAACTTTTTTAAATAAATAAAATAATTGAAAATCCTGTCTTTTTAAAGTTTTAGAAATCAAAATTAAAATAATAAGGAATTAATTAATGACTAAAATAATAATTGATATATATTATTCTTTACAGTAAATCCATATTTATTATGAGATTAAAAATTCGATATAATTTTCTGTTACTTGATACCAAAAATTGATACTTAATGCTGATATAGGATTTATACCTCATTTTGTTAGACTAAGAGAAAGAATTGGAGTTGGTGATAATTAGGGGATGTCTAATGCAAAAATCATGATAATAGATGATGACCCAGATATTAATAATCTATTTAAAATATATTTAGAACATGATGGTTTTCAAGTTGATTCTTATACAAATCCAAAAGATGCATTATACTATTTTAAAAAAGGCAAGTATGATTTGGTTTTACTTGATTTAAAAATGCCACAGATAGATGGTATTGGAATGTTTCAAGCATTAAAGAAGAGAGATGATGAAGTGAGTATCTGTCTGATTACTGCGAATACTTCTTATTTAGAACAATTAAAAGAAAAAATCCCAAAAATAGAAAAATATCTAATTTACAAACCAATTCTCCTTAAAAATTTAAAAGAAAAAGTTGAAGCATTGGTATTGGAACGAAGAATTTAGTTTGACAGTAAATGATTGACTACAATGATATAATTAATATAAAAACAACCAATTTTTTATCCTGCAAATCTCAAAGAAGTTTATTGTGAACTTGTTTTGTTAAAAAAGGAGTAATTGTGTAATAATCTAAAATTACATATTATTTAGAATGAAAAATCATCTGACAATAAATTTTTTAAAGTATTCATAGTCCCTAATGATATTATCTTAAAGATATGATTATATGTTTTTTAAATAACAATTTTCATTAATGAGAACGTTTATTGCTGTAGACTGTAACAATAAAGAAAAAATATCTAACCTACAGCAAAATATCTTAAGATCCTTTCCTAGTTTTAATGATTTGCTAAGGCCAGTCAACATCGAAAACCTTCATTTTACATTGTTTTTCTTTGGAGAAATTGAGAGTAAACAGCTAGAACTAATTATAAATAAAATGAATGAGATAGTATTTGAAAATTTTGAAGTAAACTATAGAAATATAGGGGCCTTTCCCTCTTTTAAATATCCAAAAGTTATTTGGATTGGAATAGATGATAAAAGTGAAAGAAAATTAAATTCACTTTGTGACTTAGTCAAGTTTAAAATGGAACAAATAGGTTTCAAACCAGATAAACAATTCAAACCTCATTTGACAATATTTCGTGTAAAAAGGCCGATAGTAAATTTAGAAAAATATTTAAACAAATACAATAATGATGCTTCCATTGACTTTTCTGATATAATTGATAAAATTCATATCAAAAAAAGTGAATTATTTTCCTCGGGACCTGTTTATTCTAACATTTTAACAATTTATGCAAAATAATTAAATGAAATAGAAATGAGTAAAAATAAAGATAGTAAAATACAATATCAAGCCAAAGATATTGAAATTGACAAAATAACATCTACGGTTTTAGACTTTATTCAACCGTCCAATAAAGATTTACAGAATGTAAAATCAATAGAAAAAGAAATAAAAGATGAAATTAAAAGATACAAAATTCCCCAAATAGTAGAGGTCAAGACGGGAGGATCTTTTGCAAAAGATACGAATTTAAAAAAAGATATGGATATAGATATTTTTATTTTAATTGATAAAAATGTAAACGAACAAGATTTTGAGCGAATAGCACTCGATGTTGGATTTAAGGCCTTAAAAAAGTACAATCCTATTACACGTTATTCTGAACATCCATATGTTGAAGGTTTTGTATATATAAATAAGAAGAATAGCAACAGAGAACAGATCAGGGTAAACATAGTTCCTTGCTATAACGTAGAGAAAGGATTATGGAAAAGTGCTGCAGACAGGTCACAATATCATACAGAATACATGCAGAAGATGCTTAAACCTGATCAAAAAAACCAAATTCGAATATTAAAAGCATTTTTAAAAGGAATTGGAATTTATGGTGCCGAATTGTCAACCTCTGGATTTAGTGGATATGTTACTGAAGTATTAGTTTTAAAATATGAAAATTTTAAGAATGTTATTAAAAATATTGCAACATTGAAAAAGAAAGGTGAAATAATTGCTATAGGAAATATAGCCAATGAAAATATTTATAAAAAATTTCAAAGTCCAATAATAATAATTGATCCTATAGATCCAAATAGAAACTTGGGAATGGCAATTTCTTCAGAAAGCCTATCAAGATTTATTTTTGGAGCAAGAACATTTCTAGCAAACCCATCTATAAATTTTTTTAACTTAGATAAGAAAAAAAATATGAAAAATATTGAAAATGAACTCGAAAATGTGGAAGAACTATTGGCAAATATTGTAGTTTTAGAATTTAAATATAGATTAAGAAGTTCCGATATAATATGGGGTCAATTAAAAAAATTAACCAAATCTATCACACGTCAGTTCACTGATAACGAGTTTACTGTAATAAAGAATGAATGTTATATTGATAATACAGATTCTGCGAAATTAATATTTCTATTAAAATCTATAAAGCTTTCACCTTTTTTTGAAAAAAGCGGCCCTAGTATTTTTATGGAAAAAGAAGTTCTCCAGTTTGTAAAAAAAAATAAAGAAAAATCGCCAATGTTATGGATAGGAGAAGATATGAAATTATCTTGTCTAAGAAAAATGAAAATCAGAGATGCAATCGAATTTTTAGATGATTCTATTAAAATTAAAAAAGGTAGCAAAATTGGAATCCCAAAGGGGTTAGTCACTGATTTAGAAAAAGGATTTAAAATTTATACAATAGACAAGGTTAGGCTAAGAAATACAGATACGAAGAAAATAATTCACGATTTTTTATTTAAAGATATGATCCTATTTGAAAGTAGATGTTAGGTCACCTCTAATAACTAATTTAATCTCCTATCCTAAATTCGATTCAGAGGAATATAGAAAAAGGATAACCGAGTTGGAAAAAATGGGTGTTAAAGATGTTTTTTTAGAAGGTTTTACTAGAATACATGAATTGAAAATTCTTGGAAAAGGCCATTCAGGAGTAGTTTTAAAAGTAAAGACACATTCTGGGAAAATTTTTGCATTGAAGATAAGACGTCTAGACTCTAGAAGGAGAGACTGTTTAACTGAAGTAAATAATCAAAAATTAGCCAATCTAGTTGGAATAGGTCCTAAAATTCTGGCAAATACTCATGAACTTATACTAATGAAATTTATAAATGGTAAAGGTATTTTTGACTGGCTTGTTGACCACTCTAATTTAACAGATCTTAACAAAAAAAGAGTTGTACATATAGTTAATGAGATATTGGAGCAATGTTATACACTGGATAATCTTAATTTAGATCATGGAGAGCTAACTAGAATTGATAATCACGTAATGATTTCTGATAAAAATCAAATATCAATAATAGATTTTGAAAGCTCATCTACTAAAAGAAAACCATCTAATGTTACATCTGTCATTCAAGCTTTACTTTTGAGTGGTTCAGTTTCAAAAAAAATTTCTCGTTACATAAAAATAAAGAATTATGATCTTTTATTAAATCAATTAAGGAAATATAAAAAAGTAAAGACTAGATTACATTTTGAAAATATACTCTCTGAAGTTAATGGAAAAAGGTAGGTTGATGAATAGATATATTCAATACTATTTATCTCTATTCTTTCGCCAATAGAATTCCTATAATTATTCGAAATTTTCTTATTACAGGATATATTTTATCTTACTAAAAATGACCGAAAAAAGTGGTTCAGTAGAGACTTCAAACGATACTATTCCATTCCCAACATTAACAATTTTATATTTACCATCAGAAGCTTCTGAGATCGTAGAAGAAGTTAGTCAAAAGTATTGTAATATGACTTCTGAAGATTGTGCTGGATATTTTCATGATGGAATAAAAAGAGATTACAAGAAGATCACCATATGGAGTCAGGGAATTGATAGTTTATGGTTTAATGCTATAATAGCCAGAATAAAAGAAGTTGCCAAAGTAGAACAGGTTCCAATTGTATCTGGCGGAATTATGTATTCCGTATAATAAGATAAAAAAATATCTTCATATATACTTCATTTACTTTTTTATTTGCTAATTTCTTAATTCTTTTGTGCTATTCATTAATATATATAATAAAATTATATATCTGGAGAAATTTAATAGAATAATGTGGAGAATTCTACAACAAATATAGCTTCAACAACAACAATTTACAAAATCAAACAATTAGTAGATAATGGCTCAAGTGTTACTCTTTCTTTGAGCGAAGATGTGGAACTGGAAACAGTATCACAACAACAAATGATATTAGAAGCAGTAGATAGAACTGTAACAGATGATGAAGTAAAACAGCAAATTAAACCTTTGCTGGAAGCAATCCTAAAATCACAACCACAAACTGTTATCAAAACATATCCTAAAACACTAATACAAATTACTATGCCCAAGAGAAGATATGAAATGATGGGCAATCCTCAAGTTGGGAATACACTTCAAGTGGATATAAGGAAATAATTAATATACTTATTTTGAAGAATTTATAAAATGTTTTTTGTGTTATTTTATTAATCATATAGTTTCTAGTGAAATATAAAAGTAATCCCATCCCAAAAAATTATTACTATTATATCGAGTTCAATAAAATCATATTATATTCTTACTATAATAATAATAATAAAGGTGCAGAATAAGAAATTTGACATTGTCATAGTCGGTGGAGGTATATTAGGAATATCAATAGGTTATTTTTTAACCTTAAATTCTAATGCAAATGTTTTGATAATAGAACAGGAAAAAAGTATATCTAGTCATACAAGTTCTAGAAATACAGGGAAAGTACATGCTCCTTTCTTATATGATCCTATAACAAAAAAAATTTTTGCGAAAATAGCTTTTTTAGGATATGGTATGTGGGAAACATATTCTTATCTAAAAGGAATTTACTTTAAAAAAGATGGAGTTATAGAAATAGCAAAAGAAGAAAAAGACATTTTGGTTTTGAAAAAATATTTAGACTGGGGAATAAAGAACGGATTGGAAGAAAAAGATATTCTTTTGTTGAATAAAGAAGAAACAAAAAAGATTGAACCAAATATTAGATGTAATGGATCAATCTATTGTAAAAGAGATGCAAGCGTTGACTATCGAGTACTGTCAAATAATTTAAAAAATGACTATCTAGCATATGGAGGAAAAATTCTAAATTTACATTGCGTTACAAGAATTGAAACTAAAAAAGATGATAATTGCAGGTTACAAATAATTACAAAAAATAGAGAGAAAAAAGTTATTGATTCAAAATATGTTATCAATACTGCTGGTGGAAATTCACTTGACATTGCCCGTCAATTTGAGATTGGTTTAGATTTGATTGATTTACATTTTAGAGGAGAATATTGGCGCGCTCCAAAAGAGTATGAAAAACTGACATCTCATAGTATTTACTCAGTTCCAAAACGAAAGAATTTCCCATTTTTAGATCCTCATTGGATTTTAAAAGCAGATGGACATTGTGAAATAGGACCTAATGCCGTTCCTGTATTTGGACCATATTCATATAATTTTATAGACAACCTGAGAAACTTTATTCCTAAAACTAAAGAAATATTTGTAAAAAAAGGATTATGGTCACTATTATATAATAGAGAATTCTTATCATTAATAACCAATGAAATTGCTAGCTCTTTTTCAAAAAATATAATGATTCAGAGAGTAAAACATTTCTTACCTGCTTTAGATACAAAAAAATTTAATAAAAAAGGAACTTCAGGAATTAGATCATTATTAATAGATGACAAGGGTAACTTTATCCCTGATACAATATTGTTAAAGAACTCGTTATCAATGCATATTTTAAATTATAATTCTCCAGGTGCAACAGGAGCTTTGCCTCTTTCAGCAATGATAGTTCAAGAATTAATATATGAAAAAGTTATAAATAAAGTAGCTAAAAATAACCAATTATGGAATATTGAAGATATCTATTCTAACATTAAATTATGATCTAGTATAGTAACAATAAAGTTATTATAATATTCATCATTCATTAGAATCAATAATTAGCAATATCCATATATTATTTATTTGATATTTATTATATTTGAATTATAAAACTTTTAAAATCTGAATAAAGAAATGATGTAACAGAGGGAAGAGGATTGGGGTTGTGGTCTAGTTTGGCATGATTCCAGCCTCGGGCGCTGGAGATCGTCGGTTCAAATCCGGCCGACCCCACTTAATCTTCGTTCAATTTCTTCAATTTGAAGAGAAAAATTGATTAGAATCAGAATTTCATGCGAAACAACCAAATGAAAGAAATTTCACTATTCTGATATGTTATTAAAAGATTAATTAAGGTTTTTACCTTCTATCCTTTTAGTATCTTTTAGTGGAAGAATAAACCCAAATTCTGCACCTATTCCACTATCATTATTCTTTCCCAATATTTTTCCGCCATGAGCTTCCACAATATATTTGGATATATACAATCCTAAACCTATTCCTTCAAAAGATTTTGTAATAAACTTTGAAAAAAGATTAGGCAATACTTCTGGATCCACACCAATCCCGGTATCTCTAACTGTCACTAAGGCATAATTATAATTATTATCTTCTTTCTTTTCTATAGAAACAAATATTTCGCCTTTAGTAAATTTAATAGCATTACTTAGAAGGTTGGAAACTACTTCAGAAATTCTTTCTTTATCAGCTTCTATTAACAAAGTCTCTTTAAATGGTTTAAAATTAAACTTGATCTTACAATTGTCATTTGCAATAAAAGTCTTATAATTGTCTATAATTTTTGATATAACTTCATTTAAATTCAATTGTTCTTTGTTTAGTTGTAGTGACTGATTTTCAATTTTTGTAACATTTATTATATCATCTACAAGCCGCTGCAATCGTTTTGCATTTCTAACGACAGTATCTAGTAATTCATGGTGTTCAGTATTTTTTATTTTAGAAGAAACAATTTCAGTTAAGCCAAGTATTGGTTGAATAGGAGTACGGAGTTCATGAGCTGCTACATTGATAAAGTCTTTTTGCATTTTGTCATGAACTTTTAATTGGTTATTTGCTTCTTTAAGTTGCTCATACAATTCTGCTTGTATCCATAGACTTTCAAATATAGAAGCATATGATAAAGCAATATACTTGCTATTAGAGTAGGCAGCCAATCCCGATGCATCATAGGAATTATCCTTTGTATCATCCTTCGTTTCTATAATTAGAGATTCTTTTTTATCAACCACTACAATTCCAATGCTTGTATTCAATTTCATGTCAATAGCTCTAATATCTATCTCAGGAAATACTAACATTACTTCATTTACTATCTGTCTAATTTGCTTATCATCCGCATGGATTAATACTCTAACTTTGATACCCTGTTCTACTACTTCCTTAAATAGATGCATTATACCCATACGTGTTTGACGCCGAAAGGCATGAATTGAGGGAAATATTCTTAGTACTTCTTGTTCTGCTGATTTTATTAGGTCATAAGCTAGTTTTATTGATTCTCTAGGGTTATGGATAATCTCTATTTTAGATGAACTAATTTCTTCCCCCTCTTCTTGTTCTTTTCTTGTTTTAGTAACCAATTTTCGTAGTCGAGTATATACTTCTTTTGGTAACTCCAATCTAGATAACCCCCTCATTTTTCTTTTTATTTCGACGCTTGACATCATATTATTACAGAATCCTTATTTTTTATCTTGAAGCTTGCTGTTTACAGTTACTATTTTTATCTTCTCGAGGATATATACATAGCTTTTTTGTAATATTATCACATCTATATTCTGTAAAATACAATGTTGATCCAAGAAAAATGTAACTACTTGTAAATCCAATGTTTAAGAGTAGTATTTTGTAAAGATTTTCTAACATGTCTAACAATAGTATTACAAATTGATGAATATAAAGCTCTCTTTGAAAAAACTAATCAATTGAAAAGTAATATTATTAAAAACTTTACATATTTTAATTGCTCTATATATAGGACAAGAAATATCTTATCAAATGTTAAACATGTCGTTCTGCTCCAATAATAATGATAATATATGGTAATAGAATCTGGTTAATACCCTTATCTATACCAAAGATAATATCTATATTGATTGTCTTGTACCTTATTACATAACTCTTGTTACGATCTATCAGCTAGGTTTTATTCTAGACTTGATTTATGACAAATTGGAAATTATATACAATGATCTAGTAAAAAATAAATAAGATATTACTACATTTTTAATAAAAAAGAAAAAAACAGCAAAGAATAATGAAAAAAAGAAAGTAGAAGATTTGTATATCAACTCGCCAATTTGTTTTGTTATGTGACAATAATTTTTATCCATTATATGTAAAAAGACTAAAAGTATGTATGAATTTTTATAAAAAAAGGCTAATTTATATTACTTATTAAAGTAACATAAAAAGAATGGTTAACAAGTTGATATCATATTGAGTATAATAAAGTAATTTATTTTTTTTAGTATTTTAATTTTGTTATATTCAAAGAGAAAGTGAATTTTGGAGAAAATCAGGGTATAAAATATTAGGAAATTAATTGGTAGATTAATCAAATTTGAATAAATGAATCTAATAATAATTAGATTTTTTAAAAGAAATAAAGATCTTATTAAATATAGACTCATAAGGTTATTTTATATTATTTATTTAATAATAAATTATAAACTCATAGGATTTAGAAATATATAAATTATTTATTTTTTAGCAATCTATACAAGGCATTTATTTTGATACATTAAAAAACTTATTGTTAATGTATTCAATTAATAAATAGTAATGATACAAACGCAAAAAAAATTATCATTTCTATTTTCTCTCTTCAATATTATATTGATCAATAGTAAACTTTCTTTTGCTCCCAAACGGTTTAAACTGCCTTCCACCACCGTGATAAAATTTGGAGAAAAATTCAACATAAATCAATCTTGCTCCCTGTATTCCAGGTTCAAAGACTCCGATAATAATATTAAAAAGATGACCTATGATAAATATCATAATTCCTAAAATACTGTAAGCTATGGATTGATCTAAAGATCGAAGAAATATAAAGTCAATAACATGAGCCAGTATAACTGAGGCAAGCAATATTCCTACAATTCTAGTATATGAAAGTATGTGACTAATTATAGAGGGCAATTCCATAAGTGCTCTAACCCCTTCTCCATAGAACATCAAGCCAACTCCTCCAAAAATTAACGCAAAGTATGCAATACCTTGCACAGAATCTAATGGATTGATATTTACATGGTTTATAAGAGCTAATCCAATTAAGGCAATACCCCAGCCAAATAATAGCCAGCCGACTTTACTAATTACATGTTTTATGAGACCTTCTCGGAGACTGTTAAGTATTCCCAATACAAGTCCAAAAGAAACCATACCCAATCCAATATATCCACTAAGTAGCAATAGTTTACGTAAACCGAATGTTCCAATAGGATTTAAAAACGCACCTTCATGTGGTAAGTTTAATCCAAAAGTATCATTTAAGTATGAAAAAAGATAAGCATTTAGATGAAATCCAAAATAAAGGTCAAATAAAAATCCCAATATAATAGTAATAATACAACCTGGAATCATAACTTTGGCTAGTTTTACCATTTGAGCAGGGCGTAATATTGTCTTGGCAAAATTTCTTAAAAACCTCGGCATAATGTTTAGATTACGTTTTCCACCTTGGATCCTTCTTATCACCCAAAGAGAAACAAGAAGTATTACTAATCCATATCCTACATCACCAATCATTAAGCCATAAAATATAGGAAAAAATAATCCAAAAATTAAAGTTGGATCAAATTCTGTTCCAGATGGCAAAGAGTAGAATCGAATAAATGATTCAAAAACTTTAAATCTTTTTGGATTTTCAAGAAGCGTAGGCGGACTTTCTTTAGTCTCTAATTCATATATGAGAGTTCCTTCACTATACTTTGAAAATGCTGTTTTTACATTCTCTAACTTTGATCTAGGAATCCAACCTTCCAATGCAAATGCATCATTAGTACCTTTCAGGTTTTCTATTACTTCTAATTTTTTATTTTCTATTTCTAGCTGCTCTTCTGCACCTTTCAGAAATGTATAATGTAACTTTGAAATTTCAGTCAATTGAAGATTGATTTGGTTTAATTTTGAAGAAAGGTCATTGTAAATTTTTCGCTGATCGTTAATAATTTCTCTTGGTTTTCCTTTGAGTTTTGGCACTGATTCTAGATGTACTCCATGTACATTTACCGCCGAGGCAAGTATATTTGAAGGTAAATGTGGAGGAATAACCATAACAAAATAGGTAAGTTTTTTCTCTTCCCTAGAATATAATATAATAGGTATGTCTTTTGATTCCAAGGTATTTTTAAATGCATCCAGTTTTTCTGTCGCAACTCGACCAAAGAATGATCGTGCAAAGGATAGGTTTAAAATTTTTAAATCTTCAGGAAAAAACGAAAATTCTTCAAGGAGTTTAATATTATTTTCGGCTGCTTTCATTTCTGTCAACAGATTTTCTTTTTCTCTTTCTAATGATGCAATTTGACTATCGATATCTATTGATTTGATTGTTTTAATAAGATCCTCAAAAGAAGAAAAACTAGTTTTTCTTTGTACAGTTGTTGATGGAAGGGTATTAATCAATCCTCTAACCCGAAGCAATTGATCTGAAATTTCTCTATGTAAATCACTTTCATGCTCACTCATGAGAAATGAATCGGCTTCTTTGGAAAGCGGCTCTAGTTGAATAACATTCATTTCATGTAAAATCGATATAATCTGTTGTCTATATTTTTTTAGGCCTATTACTGCTATTCGAGCCATTGGAGCAGGTTTGAGTAATGTACTCATCTTCCAGTACTTCTCCTCATTTTATATCAGAAAGCAAAATTTCTATTATGTTTTTTATTATCTGTGGATCTGAATGAAAAGAGATGGTTTTGGATTTAGTTTTTGCATCATCTATAATTTTATTAGCTTCCTTGGTAGCATTCTCTCTAGCTTGTTCAATGCTTTTTTCTATTATTTTTTTTCCTTCTAGTTTTGATGTTTCAATTGTACTTTCAAAATCCTCTTGTAAACGATTGATTTCCTCTTCAACTAATTTTCTATGAGCTTCAATTTCTGTCTGTACTTTATCCTCAGCTTCTTTAATTAGTTTTAGATGTTCGAGATACTTTTTTTGCGAGAATGTAGACATATCTTCTATATTCCTAAAAAATATTTTCCAATAATTGAAATTATAACAATTGTGGCAAGAATATTTCCAATCTTGAAAGCCCTTGCTATCTGATAAAATTTTCTTTGTTCTGCATTTGCAAAGATTCTCTTATTATTTTTATTATTCTGCATTAATCTCTACTTCTGCCTCCTTGGAAATTATTTCTTGTCTTTCTCCCATCTTTCTCTTTACTGTCTTGAGCATAATGAAAGTATCTCGTTCCATTTCATCTAATCTAAAAGTAATAAACTTTAATGCGGACAACAATTTTGGAATAAAAACATTTTCTATTGCATTAGATTTACGTTTAGTCCTCTCAATCTCATAGAGAAGTTTTCTTAAAGCGGTTTCCTTTTCTGCAATCTCTAACACAATATTATGAATTCTCTGAAAAACTCTTATTGATTCGTTGATAGAGGTAGGCAACTCTAATAAATGTTCAGCAAGTAAATTTCTCTGACCTCCCAAAATCTTGGGAATATGAACGCCCATAATACTCTTTGACAACACTTGTAAATTTGCCATTTGTGACATTTTCATTGCTTCGTTCTCCAGTCTCATAGAACCCGCCAGCATTTCAGCCATTCTAATGGTTTCATATCCCTTTATTAATTCAGACTGTAAATTTCCACGTAAAGCAGCTGCAGTCTTGCTTGTATTAAAAAATTCAAGAATTAATGCTTGTCGTTTTAGCTTTAAAAGTTTTAAACCTTTTTTAGCAATAAGAATTCTACGTTTTGTACGAATATACTCAAGGCGAGTTGGTCTAATGTTAGAAGTTAATGCCATGCTTTATTAATCACACTCTCTATATCTTTTTTTTCTCTCATTCTCTTTCTTCATATCTCAAACTTTCTCCGTTTCTGTAATTACCTTTTTTCTATATTTTTTAATATATTCTGCTTTGATACGTTTCATTTCTGATTCTGGAAGTTCACTTAATAGATCCCATCCAATATCTAATGTTTGTTCAATCGGCCTATTTTCGTCTTGGCCTTGATTAACAAATTTGCGTTCAAAATTATTAGCTATTTTGAGATACTTTCTGTCTGTTTCGCTTAATGCTTCCTCTCCTACAATTGCTGACAATGCCCTTGCATCTTTACCCTGAGCATATATTGTATAGAGCTGATCTGCTAGATTTCTGTGGTCTTCTCTAGTTCTCCCTTTCCCGATACCTTGGTTCATTAGACGAGACAGACTTGTCAGAACATCAACAGGGGGTTGAATATTTAGTCGATGTAAATCTCTACTGAGAACTATCTGGCCTTCAGTAATATACCCTGTAAGATCTGGAATAGGATGAGTAATATCATCTGCAGGCATTGCTAGAATAGGAATTTGTGTTACTGATCCTTTTCTTCCTTTTATTTTCCCTGCACGTTCATAAATTGATGCCAAGTCCGTATACATGTAGCCTGGATATCCCCTTCTGCCAGGGACTTCTTCTCGGGCTGCACTTATTTCTCTCAAAGATTCACAATAATTAGTCATATCGGTTAGAATAACAAGAACATGCATTTCCCGCTCATAAGCAAGAAATTCTGCCGTTGTTAATGCAAGTCTAGGTGTTAATATACGTTCCATTGAGGGATCAGAAGACAAATTTAGAAAAAGAACACTTCTTCCAAGAGCTCCACTTTCCTCAAATTCTGTTACAAAAAAATTTGCTTCTTCACTAGTAATTCCCATTGCAGCAAATACTACAGAAAAATTTTCAGAGCTGTCTAAAACTTTGGCTTGTCTAGCAATTTGAGTTGCAAGCAAATTATGGGGCAAACCAGCTCCGGAAAATATTGGGAGTTTTTGTCCTCTGACTAGTGTATTCATCCCATCTATGTTAGACATTCCCGTTTGGATAAATTCCGATGGTTCTTCTCGTGAATAAGGATTAATTCCTGCTCCGACAAGATCTGCTCTGTCTTTTGACACAATTTTTGGCCCATTATCTCTAGGTTTACCTAGTCCATCAAAGGTCCTTCCAAGCATTTCGTCGGATACAGATAACATAGCAGTTTCACCAAGGAATTTGGTTGAAGTTCCAGTCGTTCCAAGCCCATAGGTGGGTCCAAAGACTTGGATAATTGCCATACCCTTTCGTGTGTCTAGAACTTGACCCTGACGTCTTTCTCCATTAACAAGTTTTATCTCAACCATCTCCCCATAGGCAGCATCATTAATACCTTCAACAAACATCAAAGGGCCTGCTATCTTTGATAATGTTTTAAATGCTACATTTGACATTTTTAAAGCGTTACCTCCATTAATAAATTATCAAATTGTTCTTTCATATTTATCTCGATCTCCTTAACCAGCTGTTCTACTTGTTCTTCCTTTGTCCATTTCATCATCGATATACGTTTCCTCACTTCTAAAGAACCGATTTTTGAAGAAGAAATTCCTTTTTTAATTGCATCAGATTCCTTTTTACCAAATTCTAAAATTGTTGAGAGCATTAGATATTGTTTCTTTATTGAAGAATAAGTATCAATTTCATCATAGGCGCTCTGCTGTAAATAATCCTCTCTAATCGAGCGAGCAGTATCTAAAATACCTTTTTCAGGTTCTGGTAAAGCATCATAGCCTATAAGTTGAACAATCTCTTGCAGTTCTGCCTCTCTCTGCAAGATTTCTAGTGCTTCTTTTCTTCTTGTAATCCATTCATAAGATATATTATTCTTGTACCAATCAATCATTTCATCTACATATAATGAATAACTTGTTAGCCAATTAATAGCTGGGAAATGTCTTCTTGAGGCCAAATTAGCGTCAAGAGCCCAGAATACCCTTGTTACTCTGAGTGTATTTTGTGAAACTGGTTCAGAAAAATCTCCACCTGGCGGTGAAACTGCCCCTACTAAAGTTAAAGAACCTACTCGTTCATCTGGAGAGATCACTACTGCCTTACCTCCTCTTTCATAGAATTCTGCTAGCCTGCTTCCAAGATAAGCAGGATATCCTTCTTCCCCCGGCATTTCTTCTAATCTGCCAGAAATTTCTCTAAGTGCTTCTGCCCACCTCGAAGTACTATCTGCCATTAGGGCTACATCATATCCCATATCTCTATAATACTCGCCCATAGTAATACCTGTATAGATACTTGCCTCTCGGGCTGCTACTGGCATATTAGAGGTATTGGCAACAAGAATTGTTCTTTCCATAAGAGGTCTTTTTGATTTAGGATCTTCTAATTCAGGAAAAGATGTAAGAATTTCTGTCATTTCGTTACCTCTTTCGCCACATCCAACATATACTATGACGTTACTATCTGCCCATTTTGCAAGCTGCTGCTGCGTTACTGTCTTTCCACTTCCAAAAGGACCAGGAATTGCTGCAGTACCACCCTTTGCAACAGGGAAAAATGTATCAAGAACCCGTTGTCCTGTCAGCAACGGAGATTCAGGTGGAAGTTTGTTAATAACAGGTCGTGGCTTTCTTACCATCCACCAATTTGATAAACCGATATTCACTGTTGTATTATTTGTTTTTATCTCAGCAACATTTTCACTGACTGTATAATTTCCTTCTGTTATTTCAGATAGTTGACCATTAATACCAAAGGGAACTATTATTTTGTGTCTAATTAATGGTGTTTCTTGAACCTCACCAATAATTTCGCCTTGAGAAACACTCTCACCTTTTTTCTTGATAGGAATAAATTCCCATTTCTTATGCTGATCCAAAGCAGGAATAATATTTCCTCTGCTGATAAAGTCACCGCTCTTTTGTCTTAGAATATCGAGTGGACGCTGGATACCATCGTAGATGGATTTCAATAGTCCAGGTCCAAGTTGTATTGAAAGGGGTCTTCTGGTATTGATAATCTTTTCTCCAGGACGAAGACCTGTAGTATCCTCGTACACTTGTATAGTAGCTTTATTTCCGTCTAGACGAATAATTTCGCCTAATAAACCTAATTCTCCAATCCGTACCACATCGTACATTTGTGCTTGTTCAATATCTGTTGCTACAACGACTGGACCAGAAATACGTGAAACAACGGCAGTTAACATGTTTATTTTACTCCATTAACCCCTTTAATAGTTAATATTTATTCCAAGAACACGTCGAGCTAAAGAAGATATCGATTCTTCTTGGATATTTCCTTTTAATGAAGGCATAAATAAAACTAATGGCTCGATAGATGCTTCAACTTTTTTTCTTAATATTGGAGGCAGATAATCACGAATAAATTGACTAGCAATAATCATTGTATATTTATGAGAAAAAAAAAGATTTTCCATTGTTTTAAAAGCTTGATCTCCTCTGGCAACTATAAAAGTATCATCTATTCCTAAAAGCCGATAACCAATAACAAGTTCTCTTTCTCCTATAACAGCTATTAAACCACCATGTGCTTCTGGATGCACCTTTTGTTTAGAAGACAACTCTCTATTTGATCACTCCAAAATCAACATTGAATTTATTCTCTCAATTGGAAGATTATAACGCTTTCCATAGGCTATTCTCTTTATATTATCCCATTCATATTCTGCCTTTATCATAAAATAAAAGATATTTCCAAGTGAAAGACCAATATTTTTTAATCTTTTCAAATATGATCTGTTAATATATTTATCGAAAGCTACTTCGAAATCAATAAGACTATGAGTTTTCATATAAGTGTCCTTTAATGCTTCAGCTAAATTATAACGTTTCTCTATCTTATTTACAAATTCATCTGTATTTTTTGATCCAAAAATATCAAATAATTCGTCAAAAGTAATATGCCCTCCACTTACAAGATGTTTGCTGATTAATTCTCGATCCAAGTTGGCATCCTTTCCTTTCAATAAGCTCAATATATTTTTTTTATCTATTTGTGCCCTAAACAAATCTCTTATTACGCCTTCATCACCCTGAAAAAACTTTAATGATTCAATTAATGAAGTATAATAATATGCTATTAGATCAGCCATCATTGGGCCTAAGTCCCCTGTCTTTTGATAAGTATCAAGATGTTGCATCAAAATTGTTCCATATCTATACTTTACAAGATGGTTTACAACACCTTCCACACCGGTTTGAGATAAAATAATTTTCATTTCATCATGTGAAATATTACCTGCTGAAATTCCAGCAGGAAAATTTCTAGAAGAAACTAAAAAAGGTTCAGTTTCGGTTATAGCACGACCTATGATTTTTGACGATAAAATTAATTCAATATTATGAATATCCCATTTTAATAGATAAGCTCGAATTGCAGTCTTTCCACTAAATGGTGTTGCCTCAAGAGCAATTTTGTTAATTTCAACAATATGTCTATTTAGTGCAATTTCTAAAAGCTCCGGCGGTGAATAAAGAGAGGCAGCTCTTTCTATCTCTGCTCTATACCAAGTGGATTCCAGCATTCGTATCATTTCAGAAACATCTTTAGCATGAAGTAGGTTTTGAAGAATATTGGAAGAAAGAAAATTCACTGAAAGAGATTGTAATCTGCCAAATGAGGAAGAATATGATGATGAAGTCATTACTCCTTGATCATTCTCTCTAAAAGGAAATTTTTTATTTCATCTTCATGAGTTCTTAATAATTCTTCAAAAGTCAAATCAAGCTCTCTAGTGCCATTCTTATCTTCAGTAAGAATACCACCTATCGTTTGAATCGAAGGTCCTACAATTATGTTGTTCATTCCCTTTAAAATTATTTTATCATCCTCTCTACAATATACTGTGATATTTTTGTCTAACTTCTGTTTAGCGTAGTTAAGCATTCTTTGTAAAGTGACTTTGTAGTCTGGCTCCTGAGTGTAACTCTTTAACTCTTTTGTTATTATATCAAAGGTAGAGTTCATATTTGTATTAATTGTATCAAAGAGAATTTTTTTTGCTTTTAATCGTGCTGCCTCGATTATTCTTGATGCTTCTCGCTGAGATTTTGCTTTTGCTTCGTTTGAATATTGTTTGTGTATCTCTTTTATAGTACTTTCCTTCATACTCTGTATTTTTGCTTTTTTTTCTTCCAAAGTACTATCAAGAATTTCTATTTTCTTTTGTTTTCTTTCTTTTATCTCTTTGATGAAAGTATATGAGATACTCATTTGGCCGCTCTCATCACATTACAAGATACCCAGTAAGAGAATTATTCCAAGTACAAAACCTATAATCCAAAGAGTTTCAGGGATGACAAAGAAGAATAGAACTTGCCCAAATTTTTCAGGTTTTTCAGCTATTATTCCCATTCCTGCAGCACCGATACCCTGCTGTGCATTACCAGTTCCTATCAGACCCCCTGCAATTGCGATTGCAGCAGCTATTGCCAACAATGGCTTCGTTAATCCTGTATCTGAAGGGGGTGAGGTCTCTTGGGCAAATGCCTGTGTAGAAGATAATGTAAAACCGGCAATTGCCAATCCTGTTATTATTGCAATAATAGACAATTTCGAATGATTATATCGTATCATAATTAGCTAAGGTTTATTGTAAAGGGATATTAATAATGTTTTCATAAAAAATTATTTAAATTGAATAATTTTTATATTTTAAAATTATATCATTAAAATACATATGTAAAAATAATTTTTTATCAATTTTCAAATATATTAAATATAGGTATTTATTATATTATAGAGGATATGAAAGAACCTAAGAAGGTAACTAGAGCACATGGGCCAGATATGTACAGCTGGAGAGATATGATAAAAGGTTCCTTGATTGTAATTGGATCATTCGCTGGGTTTTACGCATTTCTTATGATTCTTACTGGTGGACTGTTTAAATAATTAATAAAAAAATTTTTTGA
>DASSVK010000075.1:0-10880 GCA_035706205.1 Nitrososphaeraceae archaeon
GATTTATCTGTTTTATCTACTTGGACTTTATCATTTGGATTAGTTTTATTAAACCTATATGTCTCTCCATCTGGAGCATTTTGATATATTTTGGGTATTACTAGGTTTCTATAATTATATTTAGTAATAAGATCTTGATCAGTGCGTGTCCAGTTATCATTATTTGACAAAGAATTACTGTCATATGTCAAAGAATCATCATATTCTTCTTCTTCTTCTTTACTTTTTTCTTTCTGTTTCTTTACTTCTTTTTCTAATTTCTTCTTCTCCTTATCCTCTTCCTCTTTCTCTACACCATTTTTATCTTCTTTTTCTAATTTATTTTCCTCTTTTTTCTGTTTCTTAATCGCCTTATTCTCTGTTTTATCTTTTATTTTTTTTTTGTTCTTATCAATATCTTCTTCTTTATTATCATTATTATCATCATCATCGTTATTGTTATTTTTGTTATTGTCTAGTTGGGCTTGAACATATAATAGAGTAGAAAATTGTTGATTATCAGGATGATGATAATAATAACTATAATCAATAATAGTTATTGCTATAATGATAGTTAAAACACAAAATAATAATAAAAACAATGTAATTTCTATACCTTCCTTATACATTTTATATCTAATATTTGCCTATTGTATATAATAAATACCTAAATTTATTATAGAATTTAATTAGTAATATTTTTAGTATATCAATGATGTATATTACAATAATTTTTTTAATTTATTAGAAAAGTATGAAGATATCGATATTTAGAAAGTAATTTCTTAATTCTTTTTATGATTATAATAGATGATATTATACCTAATTATTATCAAAATTAGTAATATTAATAATATTATAATTCACCTTTTAGGAGATACAAAATAGTTTAAAATTTGTCTTAATAATCTTTAAAATTATTAAATATAAATCTTAATGATAGATTAATTGTAAAGGTATTATTTTAATAACAACATAAAAAAACTTCTCTCTTTATCTTCAATATAATAGAGTATTATATTTTATCCTTAAAAGAATATATTTGCTTTATTCTGATTATATAAATATTAAATTTTTTTGATTAAATCTATTGATGATATCAACAATATCAATACCTCGTTTAATTTCAATATTGTTTTCTGAAATCAAAAAATCGAATACGTCTTTATACTTTTTTCCTCCTTTCATTTTTAACACATTATCATATCAAAGTAGATTATGATTCTTTATATCTTATGAATTATTTATATTCATTGGAATAGATATAGTCTCTAAAAATATTTAAAATTTTTTTTTCAGTTACTCATAAATATGTATCGATAAAAATCAATATGACTTTTCTCAATTAACTTTTTTAACATAACAAGTATATGGATTTGTATTTTTTATCAATTATATTTAATTAGTATTTTTATTCAATTATAATATTTACTTACAAATTGTAATTTTTCATTTCTATGTTATAAGTAAGAGATGTATCATTTCATTCTATTTTATTTATTTTTTCCTGTTCCGCCACCAAATATACCTCAAACTATATGGGCTATAAGCCCGTATAAGAAATAATTATAATCTCATTCATTATATTTGATTTTAAATATGTCATCAGGATCATTTACTCCGATTATAAAACTAGAACACGTAATATCTTTTAGTGATGCAGTATTTGCATTTGCAATAACTCTTATGGCTTTATCTATAGATATACCAGATTTACCAACTCATCTGACACAATCTGAATTATTAGATAAATTATATGATCTGTATCCACAATTTGAAAGTTATATTATAAGTTTTGCTGTAATAGCGATATTTTGGGTTTCGTATCATCAAGTCTTTAATCATATCAAAGGATCTCATATTACCATGGTGTATCTAAATTTGTTATTTCTTCTATTAATAACTCTATTATCACTTTCTACTTCACTTGTAATAAACTATGGAACATATCAAATTCCTTATGTTATCTATTGTTTTATTGTAATTATGACAAGCTCCTTACTTGCAACGATATGGTGGCATGCTACAAAAAATAAAAGTCTCATAGATAAAAATTTGCATCCTTTTTTTATAAAAGGTATTCTGGTAAACCTTATGTCTATTCCTATAGTTTTTACAATATCAATAATTATTTCATTTATTAATTTGGATATTGCCCAATATTTTTGGTTGTTTATTGCTCCGTTAAATATAGCAATTAAACGCAGATACAAACATTAGAAATAGTCGCTCTTAATTTAATGAATGCATAATAGTTATTGTATATAATCAAGACTTTTTATGTTATTTAACTGACTTGAAGTGGTAATAGTATTCATTCTATTTCCATTGAAGTATCTCTATTTTTGCTCATTCCTAGATTCCATTCGTTTCTTAAAGTAGTACCTTTTTTATATTTTTACTAAGTTTAATTTATTCCTGTTTTTTAATTTTTCTATCTTCAGTGATAGTGTCGTTTACACTTCTTTTACGAACAGTAACTAGTACTTTTTCACCTATGAAATTAGAAAAGTACTCCCGATTACTTTCTGGTATTGATATGAATTCCGTATTTTCTATTTTCGTTAAGAAATTTATTACAATTATTTCATTATCATTCATTTTGCATATTAGATTAAAAACTAGTTATTATAGTTGCTGATATAGTAGTATAAATAGAAAGACAATAATATTATTACCTTATTTGAAACATCAATACAGTATTCTAGACTCACCATATACATTTTAATTTGATTTTTTTTAATAATTAGAGTTTACTAAATTTGGTAAATTAATTGATGAGAGTTACAATTATAGAATTTGTAACTTCTGGATATACTTAATTTAATGATACAACTAATCCTTTACCTATTTATTAATTTGTAAATTCCTAAAAAAGAATACCTGTAATATAACTAATTTTGTGATTATATAAAATTATCAATCTCTTTAAATAAATTTGAAAAAGAAACAAAGAGTAATAGAATTACATTTAGAAGTTAATACTATCCATGAAATTGCATAATTATATATATCAAATATGAGTTATTTGTATTGCTAAAATTTAGAAGAAAATAGTATAATAATACCATATTGTCATATAGAATTGTGATAAGAAACTAATGATAATGTTTATGTTAAAAAATAAAACCCATATCGAAGTCTTCCCAGATATCCATATTGTCGAAGAATACAACAATAATGAATTTAAATCATCATTTAAAAAAATAATATTTTTTACATTTGTTCCAGAAGACATAAGTGCAAATATAGTATAGAAAAGAATAGGGATTAATGAAATTGAAATTAACTAAAGTAATATTGGTAACATATCCTGATGATTTTATCTTAAATGAAGCAAAGCAACTTATACTATCGATTCCAGAATATGAAATCGTAAAGGTTTTTACACAAAAATATTTTAATCGTTCAAAATATGGAATAGGTTCAGGTAAAGCAGAAGAAATAGGAAAATTTGTAAAAGAAACTGAAGAAATAGAAGAAATAATTGTTGATGAACATTTGAGCTCAAAACAGATCTATAACCTTGAGAAATTAATAGGAGTTTCTGTCAAAGATCGTGAAAGACTAATTTTAGATATCTTTTATACACGAGCTACCACAGTTGAAGCAAAGTTACAGATTCAATTAGCTGAAATTGAATATGAGATGCCACGTGTACGGGAAAATGCAAAATTGTGGAGCAATAGTAAGGAAAGAGCAGGAAAAGGAGGAATGGGAGAATATATAGTAGATGTACACTTTCGTGATCTTAAAAGACAAATGTCATTTATTAAAGAAAAGTTAAATGATACTAAAATAAAACGAAATATCTATCAACACCAAAGACATAAAACAAAAATGCCTGTTGTTTCTCTTGTTGGTTATACTAGTTCCGGAAAAACAACTTTATTTAATCTACTTACAAATGAATCTAAAGAGACATCATCAAATTTGTTTACTACCCTTTCTACTACTACAAGATCATTCAAAATTTCTCATAATAACAAAAATAGGATAAGAGAAGGAGGAATATTAATTGTAGATACAGTAGGTTTTATCAGTAGACTTCCAACTTACATGATTGATGCATTTAAATCGACTTTAGAAGAGTCGCTTGTTGCTGATCTGATATTACTTTTAATAGATTCATCAGAGGGAATTGAAGATATAAGAATCAAATATTCAAATTGTTTACAGATTTTAGAAGAATTAGATGTTGATAAATCTAAATTGTTTACAGTATTAACTAAAGTAGATAAAATTGATCCAAGAATGATTAATGAAATTATAGAGGATCTAAGAATAAGTAATGATGTAATAGCCATATCATCTAAGACAGGTTATGGTATTCATAAACTCAAAAAATTATTGATGAAAAAGCAATTGGAACATAAAGAGAAGATGAATATTAAAGTATAAATTATGGTATTGAATCTTCATATAATTTTTATAAATATAGTACACATAATATAAAAATTATAAAGTCATTTTCTTAATTTAATATTTTTATCCATACATTCCTGAATTATAATAGCTTTTTTCAAAATATTTAACATATAATATAGTATTTTATATCTACTATAAATTACCATAGTAAAAATTGTTTAACCTAAAATAACTCATAATTCAAAAACAATATAATTCCAATAAAAAGACTAATCCATAAATTTTCATCACCTCCATTTATATTATAATAATTAATGTTTTATCTTAAGAAATGAATAAGAATAAATGTATATGTAGAGAGAATATTTTTGCTGATTTCAATTTCTCTATTGGTATATTTGATATATCTAAAACTATTACTGCCACAACAAGAATTATTTTTCAAGTCATTAACTGTAAACTACTATATCAAAATTATTTATTTGAGAATAATACTAATGACTTTAAAAAAATAATCTTAAAATCTGATAAAAAAATAGATCAGTCTAATTTGTTTCATAAAAATAAATACAATTTGTTTAACAAAATTCAGAAAGTCATTTACACTACTTTTGATTTTAAAGCTAATACTATAAAGAGAAGAGAAAACTGTCTTATAAAGGAAATTGTAATCATATCATTAAATTAGATTGAGATGTCAGAAGTAGCTTCACTTTTTATTTCCATTGTAGTATTATTTTTTCCTGACCTTTTTAATAAAAAATATATTTTTAATTACTTCTGGGATATCTTATCAAGATCTTTTAAATCTGATGCTGATCCAATTAAAGAATTCTTTATAGATATAGACTCCAACAAATTTGATAAAATATCTAAAAAAGAGATAATAACTAAATATTTTGGATATGGATTTTCTGTTATTGGTCTATTTGTCACAATAATAATTACTTCACTTTCAATTATAAGCATAATATTATCAAATGTTGGTAACTTTTCTATTATTACTGTTAACCTATTATTTTTTATTTTCTTGATAATATTAGTATTTAAGATTCAACAGCTTATTTCTCAAAGTAAAACTGATAATGAAAAATTACATGTATATAATTCAAAATTACTGCTTAAACTGAAATTAGTAATCATAGTAATTAATTTATGTCTTATACTTTTTAGTTTCTTATTAGGCAATAAATGATTATATTGAAAATTGAATGTATCTATAGATATAATTGTCATCATATTTGTCATTTTATTTCTAAAATATATTATATCTTCTATCTTTATTAGCAATAGTTTTTAGTTTTTTTCTGTACCTTCTTTTGAGTTGTTAATGATTATTCTTGAAGTCTTTTTCTGATTGTTCTATTCCTATTAATGGAAGCTCGTTAATAATCCTATCTTAGCTAATAATGAAGTTTATCCCAATAGATAATGAGTTATTTTGTATCCTTTGAATTAAATCACAAAGATATCTACTTATACTAAAAATTTGCAAGACTAGTATATTATAAGAAAAGTATATCCTAATTATAGAACTCAAAATTTATACTATATATTTTTGATTTAAATCAGCATTTTATAACAATGAAATTAAGTATAAGAAATTTTAATACTAATTAATTTAATATATATTTTAATTATAATAATTAATCTTAATAACAAAAGAAAAAATTAAGGAAAAGTTGGAGCAATATGGATATAAATTTGTTAGAAAATCATAGATATATAACGGCATAAACAAAAATTAAAAAAAGTAAAAGATTAATTTCGTTAACTAAGTAAAATGTAATATTATGTAATATCTATTTGTCTTTAAATTTTATACCAATAACAAATTAAAAACTAATAAAAGCAAAAGTCCTAAATCATTGTATTACATATAATAATTATGTCCAATACAAAATCTATGTTTATTCCAACTGATACCATCGTAAGCAAGAGGGGGTCAATTTTATTTATTTTAGGAGTTTTGGTAATAATTATTGGATTTGGAACTATATTCTATGAAATGAATAGTAATTTTGTAATTTTGATTTCACTAATTGGAGTGATACTAATTATTTTTTCTTTTATTTATATTATTAAGCAATTTGAAAGATCTATTATTTTGAGACTCGGAAAATATCATAGACAAATAGGTCCAGGAATTAACTATAGAATTCCATTTATTGATAATGTCTTGGTTATTGATATAAGAGAAAGAGTAAGGGAGTTTAAAGCAGAAAGAATGTTAACAAAAGATAATGTTCCCGTTACAATTGATGCAATTTTGAGATATAAGATAATTGAAGGTAGAGCAAATGATGCTATTTTAAATGTAGAAAATTTTAATGAAATGATCCAACAAGTATCACAAACAACATTAAGGAATAATATTGGTTCTTCTTTATTTCAAGCTATTTTATCTAAAAGAGAAGAAATTAACCAACACATTAAATCAATCATATCTAATGAAGCGAGTAATTGGGGAATAGAAGTTACAGGAGTTGAAATACGCCAAGTAATTATACCGCAGGAATTAGAAGCAGCAATGTCAAAACAAGCTCAAGCAGAACGAGAAAAGAATGCTAGAGTTATATACAGTGAATCAGAGATTCTTGTAGCAAAAAAATTTGATGAAGCATCACAAGTATATACAAATAATCCTACTGCATATGCTTTACGACAATCAAATATGTTATTTGAATCTATAAAAGTTCAAGGCAATACAATAGTAATGGTTCCTTCTGAAACTCTGAATTCCTGGGGTTTTGGTAATTTAGCAATGACTGTTGCATATTTGGAAAATACTAAAAAGGCAGCAACTGCCATGGAAAAAAAAGAAGATAAAAAATGAAGATAATAAAAATTATACCTAATATTTCTAAAGTGTTTTTTTTGAGTTTAATACCAATTTCTGTAGAAATTATTTTTTTCTAAAGATTGTATTAATCATGAACTAAAATTTTATGTACTATTAAAGGATAGTCAAGCTATTATTAAATATTTATTATTAATAATTCAGTAGTTTCGATATCTTAATATCTCTTCAAACCATTTTTCGTTTTTGGCTATTCTTTTCAGAACATTTTCTCTCCATTTTGCTTCATCCATACTAAATATTTTTTTAACTAATAAATCATAATCTTTGTCAGTCCAGTCGTTCTCTTGGTAAAATTTATTTCAATATTGCGCTTTCCAGGAATTTTCAATACCCGCAGAAGAGAATCTTTATCTTTTAAATAATTATCTAATAGTCTTTTTATTACATCTTCAAATGTTTCTTTCACCTTCCCAATAGATTCAAGTTTTTTATGCGTTTCATCACTAATCTTTATAGATTTAAAAACTATAGGATATTTCAATTATTATGTATAATATATGATGATATAATTATTCTTTCCTAATGTTATTTTTGAAAAATAGGTTTTATAATTTTATTTAAATTGATAAGGTCTGTTTAATAGTTGATTGAAATAGCAACATATCTGATTTGCAATTTCTGTTTTCTATCTTTTTAGAATCAATATTCAAACCTCTTCCCAGTCAAAAGCACAACTATGTTTTTGAACAAAAGTGATCCCTTTTCCAATTGGATTATAAGAAACTTCTGCATAAAATGAATTGAATTAAGCAAGAGTTCCTTCCATTTTTACATATTTTTGAAATTATGATATTCTTCAGTTACATATTCTTGATATCAAAATATAATAATGTTCATATTCTTTTTGAACTTTATTATTACATTCTCAAATAAACCTTATTGGTTAGCAGGTCTAGAGGAGTTATACAAAGATTTGAATTCCAAAGTGACAATAATGAATCTTGAATTTAAAGTTATAGCAAATCAGATTTTTGATATATCTTATTTATTTCACAAATTACTAATATTATTCTATTATAGTTAATCATTCAAATAATAATGCTATATTACTAAATATACATGAAATCATAAAGTTCAAAAATGTGTTTAGAGAAAGTTATAATAACAAGTATGAATTACAATAAACTAAATTCAGAAGAGGAAAAAGTCATTGTAGATAAAGCAACGGAACCTCCTTTCATTGGTGAATATGACAATTTTTACAAAGATGGAACATATATTTGTCGAAGGTGTAATATGCCTCTCTTTTCATCAAAAAGCAAGTTTAATTCTGGATGTGGATGGCCAAGCTTTGATGATTATTTTCCAAATGCAATAAGACATGTTCCAGATCCTGATGGAATAAGAACTGAAATAGAATGTGTAAATTGTAACGCGCATTTAGGACATGAATTCCTTGGAGAGGGATTTACAGATAAAAATAGACGAGAATGTGTCAATTCATTATCTATACGTTTTATACCAAATGACAAGGAGATGCCAAAGAAAATAATTGAATAATAATATGGAAATAGCAACACTTGCCAACGGATGTTTCTGGTGTTCAGAAGCAATCTTCAAAAAAATCAAAGGTATCGAATATATTTTACCAGGCTATGCTGGAGGAACACTAAAAAATCCTTCTTATAATCAAGTATGTACTGGTATGACAGGTCATGCAGAGTCAATTCAGATAAAATTTGATCCCAAAGTTATATCTTTTGAAAAAATCCTAGATATTTTTTGGCATACACACGATCCCACAACTCTTAATAGGCAAGGTAACGATGTTGGCACTCAGTACCGTTCCGCAATCTTTTATCATGACGAAAAGCAAAAAAAGATTGCAGAGAAATCAAAAAGAGATCTGGAAAAAGAAAATGTTTACAAAGATCCAATTGTTACGGAAATTACTCCATTTAAGGATTTTTATGTTGCAGAAGATTATCACAAAGATTACTATGAAAATCATAAAGATGATCCATATTGTAATTTTGTTATTGATCCTAAACTATACAAACTGTTTCAAAAATATAAAAATGAAGTAAAAGAAGAATACAAATAGATTTCTTATGATGAAACTAGAAATTTCATAAATGAAGACCAAATGAAGAATTTTGAATGGTGGCAGAATTAATTTAGTTCTATTTTGCACATTTAATTTAAAGAAAAATAAAAATAAAAAATGATTAAGAATATTTTAAAATAGAATTTCTATCATCATATTTTAGAAATCAAAAATTATAATATTTAATAAACTTTATATGTCTAATAAGTTTTTTTTATAATTCATTATAATTCTATCTTTAAGTAATTTTTTCTTCTCTTTCTCCTAATCAATTATATTAACTAAACTTCTTATGATTGTTATTCATAATGTATGTCGAATTAGAAGAAGGATTTAAAATAAGGTATGATGAATATGGAAAAGATAAACAAAAGCATATCCTATTTATTCATGGTCTCGGTTCTTCTCCCATTGTATGGAGAGATATTCCGCAAGCATTATCAGAACACTTTCATACTATAGCTATAGATTTAATCGGATTTGGTGAAAGCGATAAACCTCAATTAAATTATACAATAAGCTATTTTGCCAAATTCATCAAAAATTTTCTTAGACAGATTAGTATAAAAGATGATAAAATAACAATAATAGGTCATTCATTAGGTGGATATATAGCAATAGAATATGCTATAGAAAATAAGAGACATATTGAAAAACTTGTGTTGATAGATTCATCAGGCATGTTAGATAAACCTACTCCATTATTAGAACAATATCTTGATGCTGCAATGGAAACTGATCCTAATTTAAGGTATAGCAAGGTGAAAAAGGTGTTTGAGAATTTATTGGCAGTACCATCTCGACTACTTCCTGTTATTGTAGATATTTTTATTTTAGTAATTGAAAAACCAGGAGCTAAACATGCCTTTGAGTCTGCTTTCAGAAATAGTACAACAACTACTATTAATTTAGAGAGATTAAAGCAAATTAAAGATATTCCTTGTCTAATAATTTGGGGTGAAAAAGATAATCTTATACCTGTCGATCATATTAACAAGTTTGGACAAATTCTCAAAGATGCTAAACTCATGGTGATTGCTGATGCCGGTCATTCGCCATTTGTTGAGAAAACAGCTATAGTATATCAGAGGTTACTAACATTCTTAATTGGCAATAAATAATAATATAATAAATAATATGTAGCAAATGATAATACTTATTCTAAAAAGATACCTTAATTTAAGTATGATAAATCAATAATACTTAATTTGCTAAAAAGTAAAAATGCTAAATATATATATGAATCAAAAAAATGTAAAAGATTGTTGGATTAGATTAATATTAAATCCTAGTTGTTCTTTGACTGTCTGAACTATATCTATTAACTGATGTTATATAATCGGTATTTGTTTTTGTCAAAGTCTTTAGATTGTCACGAGTCTGTTCAAGTGCTGTATTATATGTCCTCAAATTTGAGGCTAGAGTATTATTTATAAGATTACTGGCATTTAACAAATAACTTGTAAAATTGTTTACCATTACCGCATTATTTTCAGCAATTCTTTGTGGATTATACAAATCCCAAAATGCATAAAAGATTCCACTTTTTCTATCTATTTGTGATTGAAAAGAACTTACTACTTGTTTTTGTGCTTCAATAAAGTCAGAAGCAATATCTTTTAC
>DASSVK010000076.1:0-19389 GCA_035706205.1 Nitrososphaeraceae archaeon
GAATACTTGTCCACTAAAATTACCTTTTTGAATCATTTTAATAGATTGATCAAATGCTTTTTCTACATCCAATACAAAGGAGGTAAGAACAGTTTTTGGAGCTAGTTTATTCTGATCAGAAACAGCACCAAATGCAAATATTTTTTTTTCTTTGGCTGCTTCTATAACACCCAAGCCAGATGTATCTGCTACATGTAACAAAAAGTCAGCACCACCATTATTTATTTGAGCAAGTGCAGCTTCTTTTCCTTTAATTGGATTATTCCAATCATTTAGATATGTAGATAATATTCTTATATTTGGATTAATTTCTTTTGCGCCTTGCTTGTAACCTTCAAGAATATTAATTAAATTTGGATATTTCATTCCCCCTACAAATCCAATAACATTTGTTTTAGACATCATCGCCGCAAGTGCACCTAATAAATATGAGCCTTCTTGTTGCATTGGAAAGATAGAAGCTACATTGGTAGAATTTACAAGTCCTGTAAAAATTACAAAATTGATATTAGGATAATCTTTGGCCACTTTTATAGCAGGTGCTCCCCATATAAAGTTATGAGCTATAATTAAATCATAACCAGCATTAGCATATTCTCTTAAGGTAATTTCTATATCTTGGATAGCTACATTTTCTTTAAAATCAATATCATAACTATACTTTTTTTCTAATGCTCTTGCTGCATTATATGCAAAGGCACCCCAACCTGCATCACTAAATAAACTATCAGTTAATAGGGCTATTTTTAACTTGTTTTTATCAAAAGTCTGCTCAAATGGTAAATGAGTAATCAATATTATTTTTGTTTTTAAAATATTATTATTATCATCAAAAAAAGCATAAGAAGATGACGAACTAAGCTGTGACATTCCCACAATTAATGTGATTCCCATAATAATATCAAAGGTATACCATTTTTTTTCTGTAAATATCATGTAATGAATTGTAAAGAATTAGAACATAAGAGAATAATAAAAATATCGCTATAAAAGAAAGTATATAGCTGACTATTATCTACATTAAATTATTGAACAAGTAATCTAAAATACCATAATTTATTAATCTTTTAATGAAAAGGAGAAATTATAACTTTAGAATATATTTTAACAAGAAAGACTATAAAATAAATATCAAAATTTTTGTACTGATATCAATATTATTCCCTCCTTGGCATATTTTCTAATTTCTATACTTTCTGCATAATACTTATTTATATCAAAATAAATTTCCAATAATAAAAGCTATATTCTATGTAGTAGAACCCACCCTACTACCTGAAGGATTCAACTCCCGACCAGCTTACTGCTGTTGTAAATGAACCCGAATGTCAAAGAAGCTATATAAGAGTAAAACAATAATCTTGCTAGCTCAAATTTGCTAGTATAGATATAGAGAGGTCATGACTTTCTTCTTTTAATAATAAAATATTTGTATTATTGTATTTCCAGTTGTATATTTAAGGTTTAATACTTATTATTAATTATGAGCGAGGAGTATCAAGAGCTTAAAACATCCGATATTTTAGCTGAAGCCTTAATAGATTGGAATGTAGATGTAGTTTTTGGTCTTCCAGGAGATGGAATTAATGGGTTTATTGAAGCCTTAAGAGTAAGACAGGATAAAATAAAATTTGTACTTGTTAGACATGAAGAATCTGCTGCTCTTATGTCTTGTGCATATGCTAAATACACGGGCAAGATAGGGGTATGTGTTGCCACATCTGGACCTGGAGCAATTCATCTCTTAAATGGATTATATGATGCAAAGGCAGACAATATACCAGTCGTTGCTATCACAGGAAGTACTTTTTCAGATATAATGAATTCAGGTTTTTTACAAGATGTAAACCTTTTGCAACTTTTCTCTGATGTTGCCTCTTACAATACGATGATAAATGTCCCAGAGCAAGCAGAGATGGCAGTAGATCTTGCATGCAGAACTGCTCTTTCTCGCAAAGGAGTTAGTCATATTAACATACCAGTAGATGTACAGGAAAAAAAATTAAAGGGGAATTATTCAAGGCATAAGGTACCTGGACATACGTCAGATATTTTTGATTCTTTTGCATTACCCAATAAACGACTAATAGAAAAAGCAGCACAAATACTCAATAGAGGAAACAAAATTGTAATTTTAGCGGGACAAGGAGCATTGAATGCTTCAAAAGAAATCTTAGCAGTAGCAGAAAAACTAAATGCACCAATAATCAAAGCATTACTTGGAAAAGCTGTTGTCCCTGATGATCATCCACTGAGCTTAGGTGGAATAGGTATGCTTGGCACAGACCCATCAAGTGACGCAATGAAGGAAACTGATACTTTACTAATGATTGGAACATCATTTCCATATATGGAATATCTCCCAAAACCAGGACAAGCAACAGGAATTCAAATTGATATCAAGCCAGAAAAAATAGGATTAAGATATCCTATTGAAATAGGTCTGGTTGGAGATTCAAAAACAGTTTTATCAGAATTGCTTCCCTTATTGGATAATAGAATAGATACAAATAATGATGTTATTAAAAATGTTTACAAAGACAATAAAAAAGACATTTCTAACATAAGTTTACAATTTTTACAATCAATGCAAAAATCTATGGCAAAATGGAATAAAATAATGAAAGAACAAAGCAACAGGTATGATAATCCAATTAAACCACAGGTTATTGCGAATGCAGTTTCAGACGAATTAAAAGATAATGCAATTGTATCTGTAGATAGCGGAAATAATACTGTTTGGGCTGCACGTTTTTTGAAAATGAGAGATGGTATGAAATTTTCAGTATCAGGCACCTTGGCAACAATGGCATGCGGGTTATCATATGCAATAGCTGCAAAGATCGCTTTTCCTGATAGACAATCCATAGCATTTGTTGGAGATGGTGGATTTACAATGTTAATGGGTGAATTTGCTACTGCAGTTCAATATAAGCTACCAATTAAAATTATAATTTTAAAGAATAATCTATTAGGAATGATTAGATGGGAACAAATAGCATTTCTAGGAAATCCAGAATATGCAGTAGAATTTACACCTATAGATTATGCAAAATTTGCTGAAGCATGTGGTGGCAAAGGATATACAATAAAAAAGATAGAAGAAGTAAAATCTAGAATTAAGTTGGCAATGAGAGAAGAAGATGAATTACCTACTATTGTAGAAGCATATGTAGATCCTTATGAACTACCATTACCACCAAAAGTAAATATGGAATTTCCAAGTAAAATTGCAGAATCATTTGAACGAGGGCAACCATACATACAGGAAATAAAAAAGACTTTATCCATGGATCATATCCCTGAAAGATATTATAGTTTAAAGAGACATTTAAAAACAAAGCAAGGTAAAGAAAAATAATATCATAATAATGTAATAAACTCATAAACAACTATCAATATTTTAATAATGAAGGTGCAATATCTAGAAGTGAAAGAGAGAGAAAGAGAAATCAGAATAAAATCTTTTCAAACACAATCATTTGATGGTCTAATTAACCAAGTAAATAGTTGGTTAAGAGACAAACAAGAGAAGAACAGAAATACATTCGAATTTATTGATATGAAATATCAATGTGAATCTTCTACAGTCTCCGATAGTGATTTACAATATACTGCTATAGCAATTTATAAAGATTCTTTAGAAAATTTAAACAAAGAATTATCTGAACAAGAGAATTCAATAAATGAAGAATTTATAGATGAAAAGAAAAAGCTGGAATATCGAAAATAAAAAGAAATAAAATATCACAATTATGAATTAGTGTAAGTAAAAAGTACTATGCTGACTTTATTAATTATTTTATAACAGGTAAATATGAACAATCTAATTTTTATAAGATAATAAATATAAAGTACAATAAGCACTAAAAAATGTATAAACTAAAAGATTGAATAAAAATAAGTTTATTTTTGAAATTTATAGATAAAGACAAAATTTTAATTAGTTTACCACCAAAATCAAATAAAAAGAAGACAATCAGCCGTATTTAAAAAATACACCTTTTTCACCCCGAGGATGTCTCCATTCAGTTTTCAATGAGCAAGTACCGCATTCAATACAACCTTCATGTTGTAAGATAACTTTATCTTCTTCTTGGCTATAACACTTCGTTGGACAAAGTACTACCATTTTATTAAGGAAATTTTTTTCAGCATTTTGGATGTTTATATGAGATATTGTATCCTCATGATAACTTAATTTACCTACTCTTTCTTGAATAGTTGGTATTTGTGGCTTATATGAAGAGGGTATTTTTTTTCCTAAATTATCAGCAAGTTTAATTGGAACTTTGAAATATACATCATCTGATTCTATCAATGATAGTAAGCGTGTATATCCATACTTATTAAGTAATGTGATAAAAAAATTTCGTAAATTGTTATTGGATGCAATATTTAATATTATTTTATACTTTTGTCCCAAAGTACCAGAAGGAATTTCTTTTCTTGTATTTTTTAAAATTACATCTAGATATCCTTTATCGATTTTTTTCATGTCTAATGTATATGGACTTTCTTCTATTGATTGTGTATAGAATTCTCCTAGATAATCAAAATCAAAGTTATTCTTATCTAAAGACCTAGCAATGGCAAAGGAAGCTCTAACGGCATCATCCATTCCTACATTAAGTCCTTCTATTCTTGGCCCAAAGAAAAGACCACGTCCAGCAGCATCGCCTATAAACAAGATATTTTTATAATATGGTTTTTTCATTCTACCGCGCTTACCATCTGGAATCAATTTAGTGCTATATTCTAGTTCTACATAATTAGTAATAAATTTCACGTTATATTCGTCAGTAAGTTTTTGGTTAAAGTAATCAAGTTTTGACTTTATTTCATCTTCTGATTTATATTTTCCATCATCAATTAATTGTTTCTTTAATTTATGTGAATAGTAAATCTGCCTTGTTTCACTCCAATTATTTATTAACTTTGTAATAGCAAAAGACTTTCTTACTTGTTCCTCTTTTGGAATAGTTTTATCTATCTCTTTTAAAGGAACATCATCTTTTACTAATTCACTAATCATAGGATTACTTAACATAGCATTCACAATTTGTGCAGGCTCTATAGGATTTTTTAGTAAAGAATCATAATGATAAACACCACCGATAGAAAGAGAATCCCTATTGGTATAAAGAAATCCACCTCCAATAAGATTTAAAGAAATATCTCCTGCAAAAAGATATGCTGCTCCTTCATCTGAATTACTTAGATTGAAACGTTCTTCAATTAATTTTTCTGGCAGCTTTACAATAACTTTTACTCCTTGATATAATTCATTTGGAGAAAATTTTTCTCTTGCATTTACTATTTCTGCAATTTCAGAGTTTACACCATCAGCAGCAATTACTACTCTTGTTTCAAATTCTGCAAGTTCATCGGTTTCTACTATAATTTTTGACCTATTTTCATCCCATCTTAAAGATCTTACATGTACTCCACTAATGATCCCGCCACTATGTTTTTCTGCCGACTCTTGGGCTTCTTTTGCAAACCATAAATTTAATTTATTTAAAAGTACGGAACATCCAAAATTTGTTTGGTAATCGTGTGCTTCAGTTAAATCTATAGAAAAGACTTTATCTTTTGAAGTAGTATTCAAAATATATTTAGTAATTAGTCTTTCATATGGTGATTCTGTGAGAAACCTTTCTCCATAAATGTCCTCAACATTGTACACTTTCCCATTATTTGGTTTTTTAGAATATAAAATACCTCCTGAAACATTCTTAGAACCAATCTCTTTACCAGCTTCCAATAAAACAGCTTGTTTGCCTAAGCTAGAAAGGTGTTTAAGTGCAGCTAATCCAGCTGAGCCGCCTCCAACTATAGTTACCTCACAATTTTCCATATGTATTCACTTTGATTTCTTTTTCTTCTTTTATTTGTCCAAATTGTTTCCCTAATTCTTCTAGAAGAATTGGGATCACATCTTCCATTCGTCCTTTAATTAAGATATCACATACATCTTTGATTGGTGAATTTTCATCTGGATTTATAGCAATGATAAAGTCAGATTCTTTCATTCCTTCTAAATGCTGTATAGCTCCACTAATTCCAACTGCGATATAAATTTTAGGAGTGACTCTTATACCGCTTGTTCCAATAACTCTATTAGGATTTATATATAATGAATCATATTTTTCGTTTAATTGAAAAATTTTCTTTGATATTGGTAATGATATTCCTATTTCTGCATCCAAGAATTTGGCTAATTTTTCTATAAGTTTAATATTCTCCTGTGGATTTTCTTTGATTCCTCTTCCAAAACTAACAATAACTTTATAATTTTCAAACTGAAAGGGATTCTTAACAAGTTCTTGTTTCAAAACTTTTATTTTTAGATCATCTTGATCAAACTTGGGTTTGTACTCAATTATTGTTCCAGTTCTTTTTCTATCTTTTATAATTGGTTGAAAAGCTCCTGGAATAATACTGCATGCCTGTGGATGGAATTCTTTTTCAATTTCAGGATTTTTGTTATCAAGACATAAGATAGTTGTCCAAAGAAATCCAGAAAAATCAGGCCTATACATTTCGAGGATTTTTTGGTAGCTAACGGTTTTTCCATTTGTTTTATGTTGATGTTTTATTTCTAAATCACTTATTACCAATTTATTTATATCTGAAGCTAGACCTGAATCTAATTCTGCTAATACTGTTGCTGATAAATGTCTACCTATACTATCTGCTAAAAAGAACATATATCTTGGTTTTTTAAATTCAGATACATACTCTGGTGAAATTTCCTTAATGGAGTTAGAATTAGTTACTATTTGAGAGATTATTTTAGTATAAATTTTGTTAATTGGATATTTTAAATTTGGATCATCAGCATATATCACGGCATCGGCACCATAAAATATAAGTTCTTGGGATAAATCCTTTATACCATCGCCTAAAAGAATAGCAATAACTTTTTCATTTGAATTATATGTTAAATTAAAATGATCCATTAGCCTTCTAGCCTCTCCTAACATTTCAAGACTTGCCGGAACTATATTTTTATTAATTGATTCAATTATTACAAATAAGTGTCTATATTTTTCTTTTATATTTTTCTTGTGATTATTTCTTAATTTATTTAACATAGTCATACCAGTATCACCTATTTATTTTTGTATCAATTGTAAGAGTTTAGTCACCGTATTTACTATTCCTTCACGATTTGTTCCTTCTATTAATTCAGCACTTCTATTTGTTCTAGCTTTTGGAATCTTTTCAACTTTATGAACAATTGTTGGAGATCCCGGCAAACCAACGAGTTTGGGATCTAATTCTAGATTCTCATGGTTTAGAACTTTTAGATAATTTTTATAATTTTCAGCTCTATGTTTTGCTTCCTTGTAATATTTTGAAGAGGTCAATCTAAGAGATAGGGTATTGAATACTGGTTTGTACAAGGGGTCTATTGCAATAAATACTGGAAGAGGTGCTTGAATTTCTTCTATTACATCATAAAGTCCTGGCAAAGCAACAATTCTTTTTGCAATAACAAATCTGTTTTTCAGATCTATATTAAAATCAATTACATTTCCTAAAAAAGTAAATCCTAATTTCCATGCCGTCTGGGGACCTGTTTGACCAGTTTCTCCATCAGATGCACGGTGACCAGAAAATACAATGTCCATTTGTTTACCAGTATCCATCTTCTGTATTCCATTTTTCAAAACCTCTGCTGTGGCTAAAGTGTCAGCACTTGCAAATAGTCGGTCACTATATAGATATAAGTCATCAGCATCACAAAGTTCTTGAGCTTCCTTTAGGGCAATTTCTGCCATCGGAGGACCCATGGTACAGACTGAAATATGGCCTCCATATCTCACTTTGGTATAAAATGCAGCCATTGATGCGATAGCACTATGAGCTCCCAATTTACTCTTTGTTTCTGCTCTATTTAGAGTTCCATCTGGGTTATAACTAACACTACCCTCTGAGAAATCCGGCTCTAGTTTTACTAGTACTGCAATATTAAGTGTCAAGATATTTTCTTTATACTTTCTCACTTAAATCAGTTAAGCAATATTAATTGACAAAATCAAGCTCAAACGTTAGTAATCATAATGATAACGCAATTAATCTTAGAGATTAGTTCCTCGCAATTCTCATTATTTAATTTTTTTGCCAGGAAATTCTTGTAGATAAATAAATTAATTAATAATTCCATATATTATTTAAATACTATATGCTTGTTAACTCGTTTTAATCCAATAATAATTTAAGTATCAATTTTATAAAATGAATTCTAATATCTTATAATTTTTTTTCAAATACAATAATTTACCTTAAATTGTAGTCCTAAAAATAACTAATATGGAATCAAAAAAGGTAACATTGAGTATCTTAATTTCTATAATTATTGTAGGTTTAATTGCTATTCCTTTTGGAAATCCAAAGTTTTTTGATAGAGCATTAGGATTGGAATTATCTTTTATTATTCTCACTTGTTTTCTATGGAAAGGATACAATAAAGCAATATACGCTTGTATACCTATTGCAATGCTGGTAATTATTGGTAATTCCCTTGCTCCCCCACATGTAAATTTAATGTTGACTTTTTCTAAACCATTAAATGCAATTGTTTTAATTATCGGTGGATATATACTTCAATTCTTATTGATATTCTTTAGTTTAAAGTATATTATTGAAATACGTTCAAAAAAGTTATCTAAAACATTATGAAATAAAATTAATTAAAGTATAATTATACGACCTTGTATTCATTTAATAGTAATTAGAATATAAATGAATTTACATTGATTACCTGATATCTTGTTTTATTTCAGTCAAAACTAAGAAAATTGATATTGAAAATTTACTTTATATTACAAATTTCCCTAACCTACAATTTTAAAAAACAATAATATTATAAATTATAGATATAGTTGAAAGTTGCCAACTATTATAGTAACTATTATAGGTATCATGGCTACTGTTTTTGCAGTATCCAGTAGTATTCCTCAAATAATTAAAGGATTAAAAACAAGAAAAACAGATGATGTATCGATTTGGTTAGTGATAGTATTAATAACTGGCCTTAGCTTATGGGTAATTTATGGAATAGGTATAAATGATTTACTTATATCTATAGCAAATTCTATTGCTGTAGCTATTAATACTTTCTTATTAATTTTAAAAATTAAATATTCAAGAGATCCAATAAGTTAAACTCTTTTTTTATTATCAAGTCTATTAAGTTTAAGAAACTTACAATAGTATTAAAATTATAGATAGAACAAATTTGTGCAACTTCTTATCTAGATAAATAAAATTATACTCCTAAATAATTTTAAAATTTTAATGATGAATTAATAATTATATAAGAATCGTAATACAAACAATTGCAATTGCTTAGATCATATACTTTCTATTTATTTAAAAGAATGATCCGTTATATCCTATGAATAATAGATTTTTTAAAATAGTATTTTTCTTGCAGTAGGCATAGGGTTATCCATAACTTTGCTTTTGTTGGAATTTGAAAAGAATAGAATAATAATTTTCTTCTAGCCCAGGAACAAGAAAGATCCTATAAACTATATAAATAATAAAAATCTTCAATCCAGTTCAACTGTTAACAGTCATATAAATAATTTCAAAAAATCAATATCGATTGATGAGGTCAATGATATTAGAACAATAAAAAATCATAATGGTTACATGTCTGAATTAACTATTCATATTCCAAAAGGATCTTTTCATCCTGCAACTAATAGATCATTTAATCCCGACGAAATTATAATAAACAAAGGACAAACAATAACATGGATAAACGAAGAAAAAACACCTCATACTATTACCAGTAGAGGCAAGTTTTTATTTGATTCATTATTAAGACAAAATGAATACTTTACATATCAATTTGATAAAGTAGGTACCTTTGAATTTGGTTGTACTTTACATCCTTGGATGCATGGAACGATAAATGTGGTATAATCCGTTCATTCTAATTTTCTATATCTTAATTTAAAAAAAGGCGTTTGGACATTAGTCATTAATAATTAGTTTTTATTAGCATATATCTAGTTTATTTATTTAGATTTATAGAAGAATATTTATTCTTTTTTTCGTTTTATCTATTAAACATTTAGTTCCTAAATTTGAGCATCTTTTATACATTCTCTCTATTATTAGATCAGCATCACTATCATCAAATGAAATAGTATTAACCCTAAAGTTGTTTATTTTTACAGGAATAAGTTCAACTATACTATTTTGTAATAGTATATTTTCTTTATTGTTATTAGCATTATTGTTACTTCTTTTTTTAAATTTATAATTTTTATCAATATTCATATGCAAAAGAAAAATAAAAGATAAATCGTTTCTATAATAAGGATCAATAGCATAATCATCTATAAAATCCCCACAGTCATACATTATTATTTTTTTGTTATTGTTGCCGTTTCTATTAATATTATAATCATCTTTATCATTATTACATTTGTAAATCTCTATACCCTGGGGCATGTGGTTACTATGTCCCCAATATATATCAGCTCCAAATTCTATTATTTTATGAGCAAAATTTACATATTTTTCCGAAGGTGTTTCTCTAAAATGAGGCCCTACATGAGAAGAAACAATAACTAAATCGGATTGTTTCTTAACTTTCTCAATACAATTTTTAAGTCTATAATAATATTTTTCAGAATCTAATACTATTGGAACATAATTTATACCAACTGAGTTCCCTTTTGCTTCCCATTGTGGCTCATTATCAGTCAAAGAAATTACTCCAATTGTTATAGCATTTTTGCTGTTATTGTTTTCTTCAAATTCATAATTACAATTAGAATTAATTTTACTTGACTTTGGTTTTAATTTCTTTTTCATTAAGGCGGGTTTTATTGCTTCTTTTAGGTTTTTCCCTGCACCAGAATGAGAGATATTGTTCTTATTAAGCAAATCGACCGTATCTAGAAATGCTTCAACATCATAATCCAATATATGATTATTTGCTAGAGCCACATAATCAATGACAGCAGAATTTAAAACATTAATAGCATCGGGATTCGCCCTAAAATGAAATACTTTATAAGTTTTATTCCATTCCTTTCCTCTTGATGATATTGAACATTCCAAATTGATAAGAGAAAAATCAGCTCCTTTAATAATATTTATTGTATTTCCCCAGACATAAGTGAATTCATTGTTTGCAAAAACATTATTTACAAGTCTACCGAGCATAACATCACCTGTGAAAAGAATTTGCATAAGATTATTAAAAGAAAGAAAAATATAAAAAAGATTCTTGGAAATTGAAGGTTAATTATAAAGGGGGTTAAAATTCTTATAATTTGTTGATTTATTTATTCTATTTTGAACTAATGTCAATTCCTAATCGTGTTAGATAAAAATAAATATCATCCTTAACTAATCTTACTCTTAACTAACAGATTTAATTGAGTCGATTTTATTTTTAAGGAAGCTTACAGAAATAGAATTGAATTTTTTATCCATAATGGATTTAATATTTTCCTGCAAAATATTAATCAACCAATCAAATGCTAAATTTTATTATCGATTTTGTCATAGAATTAGATTGAAAATTTCAGAACTATTCGCTTCTATTTTTAAGAAATAAAAAAATGGTAATATAGTTTTTAAGCAGCAGTTACCATAATTGGTTTTTCTTGACGAGATTTATCCTCTTGGAGTTTTTCTTTTTCAAGTTTTTTATTGGGTATTGCTTCTTTTTTTGGTATTTCATTCATGAAACACATACTATTTTATCTTAGCTTTCATTTATTATAAGAGTTAAAGTAAAACTATAAAAAGAAAATTTTCAATTGAATTTATCGTATTCTTTGATAATTCTATATTTTTTATCTTGTCATTTGATACAATTTACCTATTATGAAAATCTAATGTATTGAATTTTTACATAATTCCTTTTTAGCTGACTACAATTACAAAAAAGACCATTAGCTTGTTGATCTATAGAAGTCCAACAACAATTACAAATTAAAGTTCTAAAAAAATTTATAGCATAGAAGAATTTTTGGTATAAAAATAAAAAAACTAGCTACATGTTTTGATTATTAATTAAGTTTATAATGCAAAAGTGCGATATACAAAGTGGTAGGGAGGATTGGGGTGCTAGCCGTACCCCATTCTAGAAATCGGCTTTACGCTAGAATCAGTAACTACTAGGTAAATCCTTGGATAATGATTACCTACCTGTATTGTTGAGATGAAGCTACGCCGAACCGGATGGTTATGAGCAGCGAGCTATACGAAGGTATGGCCTTGACTGTTAATCCTCGAAATGGGTGAGGTCCGGGAGGGAGCAACCCTAAGGTGACATAGCCATGCTAGTTCGTCTACGTGGCTGATTGTACAATGCAGGAGAAGGGGATCTTTATCCAAGGTGGAACTAGTAGAGCTACCTTAATATTATTTGACAATATAGGATTTGTACAAAACCTTTATATATTTTGTTTCTTGTTACTACGTATTATTAAATTCTTTTAAATTTATAGGTTAAAAAATTCTAAATCTTTCATAATATAAAATGCATTAACTAACTTGTAGAGAATCAATAATGGTATTCCTAGACTATAATAAAATAAATAAAATCATTTAAAAAACTAATAAAAAAATAAATTTTTATTCAATGTTTCAGCTGTAATGCCAATTTCATAATTCTTTAATACGGTTCCTTTTATATCCAATGCAATCTCTTGATTATCAAAAAGTATTTGATCATTAGTAATTTTTATAGGATGTCCATTATAGAATATACCATCTCCATTTATAATAATTTCATTGTCTTGTATCATTAATTCAAATATTATATTCTGTTTTGGATTCTGTATAATCAAATGTTTTGATTTATAACTTATTTGCCAATCTCTATTTTTTTCTGCAGTCCAATGATTTTGAAGTACTATTGCAATTAAATTATTAATTTTATTAAAAAAATTAACGTCTAAAAAAATATAGCTTTTACCTGCATATTCTTCTTTCTTTATTGATATAATATCAAAATCATCTACAACAAGAATTCTTGACATATTTACAAATGTACATTTACCTACTTTTACAATCAAATCATTAAGTTCATCGTGCTTTTCCATAGTAAAAGCATCTTCTTCATGAACTTTATTATATGGATTTATTTTTGCATTACGTAAAGAGGATTCAGAAATTTGTCCATCAGCATATTTTATATGATCTGATGGGCAAATAGCTACCATATTTTCTGGTAAAAAAGCTGAAATTTGAGAATTTTTATTTACTATATCTATAAATTCCAATATCGGACATCCACAAATAATACATCCATAATTTGCTTCTTTTGAGAGTTGTTTTTGAATTTGTAATGAGGGAACTTTAGAAGTCATATCTATACAACTATATAATTATAAATAAATATTTTAAATATTTTAATAATTTATTTATATAAATTTCAAATAATAAGTTTCATGTCAATTTTAGATATGAAAAAATGTTTTGATTAAAACTTTTTTTCATAAGTAAAATGAATTTTTTCCTAAATTATATAATTAAAATTTTTATACTTTTTTATTTGTTTAAGAATATTAATTAATTCAAAATTAGTTATAATTGTGAATCATTATTGTGATAATTTATTTATTAACAGTTATGTGATGGAAAGAATAGATTACAATTCCAGAAACAGACTTTCCAACAATAGTTTTTTAATAACACAAGTTTTCGTTCCTGTTGAAGTTAAACCTGATGTATTATAATAGTAATATTATTTGGATAATTCAACCTACTTTATTTCAATACAAATTTAATATCTATTCTCTAATATAATATAATAAATACATTGCAAAAGTATATTCTAAGTTATAATGACCATGAAGTAAAAGAAGATGATATAACAATCTCAAAAGATATTATCAATAACAAAAATAATATTTGGATAGATATAACTAATTATAATTCTGCAGATCTTACTAATTTACAAAAAGTATTTAACTTGGATAATGATTCAATAGAAAAAGTTAAAGGCAATTCTAAGAGACCTCAGCTCATGACATTAGATAATCAAAAATTTACTATTTTAGTTCAGTTAAAATATAAGAATCTTGAAAATTTAGAAACGAATCCAATTTATTTCTTTGTTGGGAAAAAATGGTTAATAACAATTCATTCTGAAAGTGTAGACATTTTATCAAAAGCATATAATACCTTCGTAAAAAATAATAAAATTTTGCAATATTCTATTGATGCATTATATTATAGTCTTATTAGTGGTATAATAGAAAATTATGAATATCTTGTAACTGCGATAGAACTTAAACTATTGGATTTTGAACGAGATGCACAATACAGACCATCCAAAACCACTCTTAAAAACTTGGATCTATTATCAAAACAATCCATCATAATAAGAAGGCATTTCTGGCATGCTAGAAACATAATTAGTTATTTAAAAAATATTGAGGAAGATAAAGGAGATATAAAATACCTTAGAGTTGTACATGATGACATAAACCAACTAATTGAAATGGTTGAATCTTATAGAGATACAATAAACTCTACTAGGGAAATATTTTCTTCAAGTATTTCCTTGCAGTTAGATGAGACAATGAGGATTTTAACTATAATTTCAACTACTGTATTGCCAATTTCACTTTTGATAGCTATTTTTAGTATGGATGAATTTGACTTGAATAATCTTACTGTAATTCCACGTCATTTCAGCATACTTGTAGTAGTTATGGTTATCATGGTAGGAATTACTTTGTTTTTATTTTGGAGGAAAAATTGGTTAATTTCTAAACATAGCAAACTTGATGACATGGATGATGAAAGAGATAATAATGAAAACCAAAGGAAACATAATCATAAAAATAAGAAAGATAATAAATGAAATAAATCTGAAAATTTCTATACAGTTTTATACTAAATTAACAATTTATAATCATAAAAGATAAAAATAACTTAACTTTTTTAATCACTTATAGATAGATTGTTATAGATTTTTTTACTATGAGCATAAGAGAAAAATCAGAACGTGTTCCTAATGCACAAATTTTTTGAGAATACCAAAAGGGATAGATAGTAAATGAAATATTATTTCAGATCAAAAAAAGATGTAAATGCTAAAAATTATCAAGGAGTTAGAGATAGATACTATTCCTGTGTTACAAGCGATGATTTGGCTCCACCAGAAGGTCAGGAATGTGAAAAAAATATAAAGATTTTAAAAAAAGTGAGTGGTCTATATGCAAGATAAATCACATTATCTTTATAATGTAAAAAAAATACGAGATCCCGAAGTATATCTCTATTATTTTCTTACACAAAAATAATATATAAAAAGATTATTTCAGCCTTATTCATAAAGACTAAATAACATAAAACACAATATTAGTACAGATTGCATGTTTTAAATATAGCAATTGATGCAGATGGCTCTCCTTCAGGTTATATATCGTGGCATAATCACTTTAACAACAAAAGCAAAATAAGATCTTTAAGACCTTCGCTAAAAAATGAAAAATTTGGGGTTCAGAGAATGGAAATGCTTGCAATCTTTTTTGCAATTTCGGATAATATTAAGGCATTTAAGAAATTAAAAAGAACGAGACAAATAGTGATTATTAGAAGTGATTCAAGTTCTACGATAGAACAATTAAATAATAAGGCTCAAATAAAGGATAAAATTATTCAGAGAATTTTTGAGTCTATTAAAAGAATGCTTGGCAAGATTTCATACACAATAGTATTTGACCATTTGAAAAGGACAAAAAATAAAGCTGGTAAAATTTTAGAAAATATTTTTAGAAAAAATATTCAATACTTAAAAAGGAAACCTTATAAAAACAAAATTGAAAAACAATATATAGTCGTCAGATATAAAGAAAACAGTTTAGGACATTATACTACATTTACTGATCCGTTAAAATTAGTTATGACTCTTTAAACGAATTCAATAAACTTTTTTTGTGTTTTTATTTGTTATGTGATTATTAATTATAATTATAATTATAATTATAATTATAATTATAGCAGATTTGGATATTCCAAAATGATTATAATACTTATAACCAACTAAAAAGCGAGATTACAAAAGGAAATAAAAATGTCATACTATATAATAAAGATTTCACTGAACATCTTATAATATAAATTTCTAAATTTAATTAAATTTAGATTTAATATACATATGTTACAAATTAGAATAAGTTATTTATATTTTTCTTTTATTATATTTACAGTAAATTATAAATTTCTATTTTCATTCACGGGAAGAGTAAATTCAAAAGTAGCACCTTTTCCATCTGGATTGTTATATCCTCTTATAGAACCTCCATGAGCTTCTATAATATTTTTTGAAATATACAAACCAAGTCCAGTTCCACTTTCTGATTTTGTTACAAATTTTGTAAACAGTCTTGGTAATACCTGAGGATCTATTCCTTTACCATCATCTTTTATTCGTACTAGAATAAATTTTTTATCATTTTTTTCTTCTGTTTTTTCTAATGTTATCGTAATTTTTCCATTAGGTGTAAATTTTAATGCATTCTTGAGTAAGTTACTAATTACTTGATATATTCTAATCTTATCAGCGTACACTATAATTTGTTCTTTAAGAGAAGAATTAAATTTAATATTTTGTATTCTATCAGTTTTATCTTTTACAATGATATCTTTTATTACATTGTTTATTTTCTCGTTTAGATCAAATTCAGTTTTTTCTATTTTCAATTTATTACTTTCAATTCTTGTAACATCTAGTATGTCCTCAATAAGGGTAGACAATCTTTCTGCATTTCTTCTAATAGCTTCCAAATATCTATCAGAATTCTTTGGAATTATATTCATCATTTCACAATAGCCTATGATAGTTTGTATAGGAGTACGAAGTTCATGAGCAGCTACATTTATGAATTCCTTTTGCATATTATCATGTTGCTTTAACTGTTCATTTGCTTTTTCTAAAGAATTAATAGCAATCTTGAGATCCCTAGTTTTCTCTTCTACTATTTTTTTTAATCTCTTGTTGAATATTATCATCATTATAGAAATTATAAAGGCTATAATACCAGTTAAAGCTCCAGCACCCAAAATAAAATTTCTTTGTTGTAATAGAAGTTCATCTACTTCTGTAGCAAATTTGTGGGGGGTATTAAGTAATAAATAAAAGACAATATTATCATTAACATGTACTGGAGTATATGCTAGTGTAGATGAATTACCTGAAATATATTGTATTTCTATACTCTCAGTTTTTCTTGCTAGCATATTATCCATTGATTTATATAGAATTTGTTGATTTTTATTGTCAAAAAAATTTTCCATAACTTGTTTATATTTGTCAGAATTTATCTTAATACCATTCAATTCTGGATTAAAAGAATATATGATTTCTCCATTTTTGTCTATTAGAGATAAAGATGATCTATTTTTTGGCGAAATTTGATTCTCTAATAGTTTTACCATAGAGGACACTTCTATTCCTCCATATATTATACCATCAAATGTATTGTTTTCTGTTTTCTTTTGTTGATTTACTATCATATTAAAAAGATTTACACTTTTATCATATTTTTGGAAATAATCCTTCGTATTGTTTAAATCATCTATATTTGTTCTTAGGATTGGTTGTGCTATAAATATTGCAGGATTGTTTAAAATTGAAGGCATAACCCCTGAAAAATATTGATTATGAGTAGACTTTACTTTTTCAAAATATTCCCTAGATGAAAGATTTGTACCTAAAAATTTGTCATAGAATTCTTTATTTTTTAAAATAGTTGACCACTGAAGTATTCCATCTTTATTAATCCAACCGTAATATGATGTGAGATCTTTTGTAGTATTTTGTGCTGATTCCAGTAATGATATTGTCGCAATAAAATTTGCTTTTACTCCTGGAGCATTACTTATTAACACGAGATTAGAAGAAATTGCGTCTATTTTATTTGATAAGGATATAGATAAATCCTCTACTTGTAGTTCGGTATTTTCTTTAATATTCTGTATGGCAACATTATTTAGTTTATTAGAATTATCTATAAAAAAATGATAGGAAGAAATAGAAATAAAGAATAAAATTATTATAGTTATGGCTATAGCTATACGCAATGATCCAAAATATCTAACGAATAGATACGCCACAATGTTGATAAAATTATAGAGTAATTAAAAGTTAATTCTCCCGTTTATAACTTTATTTTAAATATTTTACTATTAAATAATTTTATGTTAAATGCAATTTGAAAAAAATTTCTTTATAATTTTATTTCTGGTCTAAAACATATACTTTATTTTTTAAAGTAGTGAAATATATAGACAAAATTATTATAAAATATTGAATATTAAAGATATTTTAAATTATTAATTGTATAATGATACAAGATCTGAAAATTTAGTTGCTATTTCTATACAAACGATTAAACAATAAGCTAACGAATAGATAGTTTTATTTAACATAATTTTCCAAAGTAGTAACAAGATAATTTAAATAAAATTACAATTTAAGTTGAAATGGATTTTTGAAAATAATATAAAAGGAAAAATATTTGAAAAATTTATGTTTTATTTATAGTTTTATTTATTTTTTATCTTAATTATTTTATAACAAGTAATTTTTTAGTTAATAATTGGTAATTTAAATCTAAATGTTGCTCCCTTTCCATCTAAATTATTTTCGGCGCAAATTTCACCTCCATGAGCTTCTACAATATTTTTACAAATATATAGTCCTAATCCTGTTCCGGTATTAGAATCACTAGTTGTAAACTTTGTAAACAATTTAGGTAATACCTCTTTTGAAATACCCTCTCCAGTATCTTTAACACTTACGATAACTTGATCTTCTTTGTCTTTCTGTAATTCTACAATAACAAATATTGTTTGATTTTTGTAAATAGAAGTAAATTTTAAAGCGTTATCTATAAGATTGCGAATAACTTGAGATATTCTGACTCTATCTGCTTCTACAATAATATCATCTTTGGGCTTGAAATCATATACAATTTTTATCATTTGTTGTTTTACTTCTTTATTCACATATTCTTTTAATACTTCAGATATCAAAAGATTAAGATTGATTTTTTCTTTTTTAAGCATTAAAGATTGACTTTCTATTTTTGTAACATCCAACACATTATCAGTAAGTCTCTTTAGCCTGTATGCATTTCTCATAATAATATCTAATAATTCATGTTGTTCTTTATCTTCTATCTTAGAATAGATAATATCCGTTAATCCTAGTATAGGTTGAATAGGAGTTCTCAATTCATGTGCAGCTATATTGATAAATTCTGACTTCATCTTTTCAGATTCCTTTACTTTTTCATATTGTTGGCTAAGCATCTCATTGCTTTCTCTTAATTTAATATTATAGTGAATACTTGATAGTGCTAATCCAATGATATTGATAAAATA
>DASSVK010000077.1:0-2030 GCA_035706205.1 Nitrososphaeraceae archaeon
TGATTATTTAAAAGATACTTCAAGATCTATAAAAATTCTTATGAGAATTTTAGGGTCAATAGTGATAATAGCAATTATCATTTCTTATTTAAGTAATGACCCTATTGTAGCAGCATCTATAGGAACTATATCTGGTCTAGTGGTAGGCTTTGCTTCTCAAAATATAATTGGAAATATTATTGCAGGTTTATATCTAGCTATACTTAGGCCATTTAGATTAGGAGATGAAATTACCGCCTTTAATAATACAGGAGTTATATTTGATATCGGTTTAATCACTACCAAGTTATACACTAGTGATAATAAAATAGTGCTGGTCCCTAATTCTTCTATGGTAACTACAACTATAGTATTGAATAAAAGACAATAGAGTTAAACTAACATATAATTTTCTAAATAATATAAAAAATAGTAAAAGACTATTAAAAAGAGATATTAAGTTATTAGTATAATTATTTATTCTGTTTTTATTTGTCTACATTTTGGTTTTTGTTGTTATTTCCTTTTGAATGTTATTTCTAAAATCCCATTGTTGTAATTTGACTTTGCACTCTCTTTGTCAATATCTTCTGGAACTTTTATTGTTTTAGATATTTTCTATTTGGTTCTTGAATATATTTCAAAAAGTTTATAACATTTCCTTATTGACACATAGATGAATAAGAATTCCTTTTGCTATGACTTGTATTTTTTTATAATATATCTGATCATATTAACAATAGTTACAAATATCATTTTTAAATATCTCTAAAAAAGAAAGAAAATAAAGTCACCATTATATAATGTCAAAAGATATAATAATTTTAGTTACCTTCTAAAGTAGAAATAATTTATAATACTAATGATAATGTTGTTGATGAAGTAAATAGAGACTTCTATTAACTTTTCTCATTTTAAAATTATAATGTTGAAATTTTGTTAATCACTAAATATATTTTTTTATTTGGTATATTTTTCTTATATTATTATATATTTTGTTGCTAATACAAATATAATGAATAGCTATTTACTGACGATAACAGTAATTTCTATAATTGTAATAATTACTCCGAATATCCTTCCAATGATTAATGTGGTAGCTCAAACTGAAAATAACAAAACAACCTTAAATTGTGCTTATATTCCTGCAAATATAAGTAAAAACGCTTTTTCACTCCAAACTCCTCATTCAGATGTATGTGATATTGTTATTATGCGTCAATCACCAGATATAGAAGGATATAATGGTATATCATTAAATAAGTTTATAGCAATTAACTCTATAGCGGAAATAATGGCTATGCCATCAAATATGTCTACGGGTACAAACAATACAACGAATACCTCACAAACCAATGAAAACAATCCTCAAATATTTGCAATAGGTGAATTTGCATTGCTAGAATCTGAACTGAAACCATTTCTCCAAAGTATAAGTAAAAATAATTGGAATATTACTGCCATACACAACCATCCGATCCTTGAACGCCCTGCAATGATGTTTGTCCATTGGGATACACAAGGTGATCTTAATACTTTTATAAAACAAATTAATAGTCTAGCTTCGCAATATGATACTCTACAACAGCAACAACAGCAGCAACAACAGCAACAAGAACAGCAGGCAAACCAAGGTAATGCAAGTCAAAATCCGTTAGCAGAAATTGGTGAAAAATTAGGTGAGGTATTTATGGGCAATGATACTGATAAATAATAAAAGAAAAAGTTCAAACTAATCCAACTTTTCTATATTAACATTAAAATCTTTTTTTAAAATATATGTAAGAACCTAGACTGTTATTATTTGTTATTTTGTTAGACTCATAGTGACTTGAAATATAATATTTGATTCAATATTTGAAGGCTTTATTACCTTTGCTGCTTTAATATTCTTTATTAAAATAATCATTAAATAAATATAGAAATTGTATATAATCAAACTTTTATTTCTCGATATTAATTTTGGTTGCGGATACAAAATTATTAACCTAAAGCTTATTGGTTGCATAAATATATTGATAAAAGATAATATCTATAACTGATCTTTAATT
>DASSVK010000078.1:0-50722 GCA_035706205.1 Nitrososphaeraceae archaeon
AATATTGATGGACAAAAGTCACTAATAATCAGCTCAGGCTCAGAATTTGACAATCATATAACTCTTAATGAATCTCTATATTCCTTATGGAATTCTATAGGAGTATTGAAAAATCAAGGAACAGCTGTGTTATTAGCAGAAAATAGTAATGGTCTAGGAAATGGCGCTTTAACTATGTATTTAGAAGGCAGATTGGATCTTTCAGAAATCAAAAAAACGAGTTATGTAAATGGATTAGAGCATTTAGTTTATCTAGAGAATTTGAAGGATGAGTATCATCTTGGGCTAGTTTCCTCCATACCTTTCTATTATACTAAAACAAAACTTGGATTTAATACTTATAATAATGTTAAAGAAGTTTTAGAAAATATAATGTTACGTTACGGAAAATCAAGTAAGGTTATGATTTGCCCTGATCCTAGTATAACCCTTTTTATAAAAAAATAATTATTATTATTATTATTATTGTTTTCTAATATCTTTAATTAATTCATAATTCTTATTGTTCTTATGATATTTTATGAATTTGTTCTTTATATAAAAGTTAAATAGCTTGTCAAGTAAAATATAGAAATTGCAATCTATCCTTAGAAATGTTGGTGATTATGTTATTCGTCATTGCGAAGAAAAAGATCTTCAATTTGTTATTAATATAAATATGATTACACTTCCTGAACATTACTCTGATTATTTTTTTAATTCTCTTTTAGTAGAGTTACCGGAAGCATTCATTGTAGCTGAAATAAAAAATCAAATAGTTGGATATATTATGTGTAAAATAGAATTTGGATTCTCAAATTTCAGAAAGTTAGGTTTTGTAAAAAAAGGTCATGTTGTATCTATTGCAGTTTTAGAAGCACATCAGGGAAAAGGTATTGGGACAGCATTAATGCTAGAAGGAATTAACGGTGTTATTCATAGAAAAAGTGATGAGATCTATTTGGAAGTTAGAGTTAGCAATGAAACTGCAGTTCAAATGTACAAGAAACTAGGTTTTATTATAAAATCTAGATTAAAGGCATATTATCGTGATGGTGAAGATGCATTTTTAATGGCCAAAGATCTTAGTTAGAGATATATAATAATTTAATTGGTTCTCTTATGAGAATGAAAAGTAACAAACACACCGGATTTTTTCTTTTGATTGGTCCTCCGGCAATTTTTTTAATTTACATATATCTATTATTTGCTTCAGATTATGATTTGCTTTTAATAAAACTTAGTATTGCAGGTACAGTTGGGATAATTGTTACTGTATTTATATGGATTGGATATACTATGATTTCTGCTTCTAATCATAACGAAATTACAGATGAGAAAATTTAGAGTATCATTAAATCAAAGACAGTTTGGTATATTCTAGGGCCTACCTCTCTTACTACTCTTCCAGAAATTATCTTATATTGATGACATTTAAAATTATCATGGCAATTTTTTTTTCCTTCTTCTAATGCATGCAATTTACTATTGGCTTTAATATGTGCAAAATAATGAATTATTCCTCTGTTATTTTCAAGGGCCATGGTTGCTGAATCAATAAATTGAGATGCTTGTTCTGGAAGTGGCATAAGAACTCTTGTAGCTTTACCTTTTAACTGATTATCTATAATTGATCTAGCATTACCCAAAATAGGAATAACTCTGTCTTGAACCTTATTTAGTTTAGAATTAATAACACACAAGTTATGTGCGTCAGGATTGGAATCTATGCTATATACAATACAGTCAGGATTTTTTTTTGCAAGAATTATTGAATAAGTTCCTACTCCTGCAAACATATTAATTATCTTTTCATTTTTATTAATCATTTGAGAAATTCTAAGTCTTTCGGTCGAAAGACGAGGTGAAAAATAAGTATTTAATACGTCTACTTTAAATAGACAGCCATGTTCTCTATATTCAGTATTTGTTTTATTAATTCCAGCAAGAAAATTTAATTTCCTTGTTCTGTATTCTCCTTGTACTGATGATATTTGTTGAAAGACGGTATTTACTGTTTTAATTTTATTTATCAATATTTTAGCTATGATTTCCTTTTTTCCTTCTAATTGCTCTGGAATTTTGATTATTGTTATATCTCCAATTATGTCAAATGATGAATAAACCTTTTCAATTTCCTCTTTTGTAAGAATATCTTTTAATGCATTTTTAAGCATCGATCCCATGTCTTTATCTTTTTATGTAGTAGTATTCTCCAGCGTCTTTTTGTATTTTATCTAACTGACTACCAAATTTGTTTACTCGCGGCCTACCAGTACTTTCATCTCTTCTGAACGTAATAGATAAGTCTTTAAGAAATAAGTTCATTCCTTCTATCTTAGAAATAGGTTGAGTCGCTATACCTTCTAAGCCGGGGTTCCCATTAAATATTATTAAAGAATCGGCAACTATGTCAATTAACTGCATATCATGATCAATTATTATTGCTGATTTTGCTTGTGCCCTTACAAACCTTTGGATAAATTTTGCTAATGCTATCCTTTCCTCAATATCTATAAAAGCTGAAGGTTCATCTAAAGCATAAATATCAGCATCTCTCATCAAAGATACTGCTATTGCTACTTTTTGTAATTCACCACCGCTAAGATTTCTTATATTTTTTTCATACAATTTTTTAACTCCCATTGGAATAATAATTTGTTCCTCGACAATACTTCCTTCTATAATATTTTGATAGGCTGAGTATAATAATGACTTAACATCAGAATCATATTCTTGAGTTATATATTGTGGTTTATATGAAATTTTGGCATTATTTACTATGCTTCCATTATCAGAATTTTCTATTCCTGCAATCATTTTCATAAAAGTTGTCTTTCCTAATGCATTTGCACCAATAACTCCTAAAACTTCGCCTTTTCTTATTTTTCCAGAAGATATTTTAAGATGAAATGCATCAAATTTTTTTTCCAATTCTGAATATTGAGTAACAATATTGTTTAAAATATGATCTTCAATAGGATTGAATATATCAAATCTGAATCTTTTCTCTCTAAATCTAATATTTTCTGAAGGTATAAAGCCATCAAGAAAGTTATTTATTCCTGTTTTTGTTGATTGTAAACTAGAAACAATTCCATAAGCTCCAGATTCACCATATAATATATGAATATAATCTGATAAATAATCCAATAAAGTTAAATCATGCTCGATGATCATGACTGTTTTTCCTTTTCTAGAAAGATTTTGTATTACTTTAGCTACTGCTAATCTTTGATAAATATCATTATATGATGATGGTTCATCAAAGAAATAGTAATCTGCATCTTTAGTTGCAGCTACAGTAACAGCTAATCTCTGCAATTCTCCTCCGCTTAATTCGTTTAAGTTTTTGTTAAGTGAATTATTTAATCCTAGTTCTTCAGAAATTTCCCTTGCCGTTTTATTTTCATCAAATTTCTTTAACATTTCATTTACAGTTCCTTTAAATACCTTTGGTATTTTATAAACAAGCTGAGGTTTTATCGATACCTTCAAATTTCCATTGGCTATGTTTTCAAAATGTGACTTTAATTCAGAACCATGAAAATTTTCAATAACATAATCCCATTCAATTTTGGAATCATAATTGCCAAAATTTGGTTTAAGATTTCCAGATAATATATTTATGATAGTAGATTTTCCCATACCATTTCTACCAAGTAAACCAACAACAGAACCCTTCTTAGGCGTTGGTAAATGATATAATCTAAAAGAATTTATGCCATATTGATGAATTTTATGTTCTCCCAATTCTTTTGGTAAATTTACTATTACAATTGCTTCAAATGGGCATTTTTTAACACATATTCCACAACCCGTACATAGATCTTCAGAAATAACTGCTTTACCATCTTCTTCTCTTTGAACAATACATTCACCACCTGTTTTGTTAACAGGACAATAAATTATACACTCTAATCCACATTTTTTTGGTTTACATAACTCTTCATCTAAAACTGCTACTCTAGCCGTTGTCTCTGGATTTCCCAATCTAGTTATATTTTTTCATTTATGTATTATATCTCTTGCTAGGTTGAATTTTGATTGATTGATTGATTGTCTTTCGTTTTAAAAAAGAATAAATTAACCTTATCATCTTTTTATACTTAGCCGGTCATAGTGACAGGGCGCGACCCGGTCCCATACCGAACCCGGAAGTCAAACCTGTCGTCGCTGCCTAGTACTGACCTGCGTGAGCGGTTGGGAAAGGGCAGTGCTGGCGTTCTACAAAATTTTTAGTTATAAAAGAGGCAATGTTAATTTGTCAAACCTTTTCATTCATAATAAATTTGATAATTGTTCTTATTCCAAAACCTGTTGCTCCAGGTGGATTATATGATTTTGTCAAACTTCCTTCCTGATTCCATGCAGTTCCCGCAATGTCTAAATGTACCCATGGTGTATTTTCTACAAAGTTTGACAAAAAAGCCGCAGCAGTAATGGCCCCAGCTGCTCGTCCTCCAATGTTTTTAATATCAGCATTTTTACTTTTTATTTGATCATGATATTCTTCAAACAAAGGTAATTCCCACAGTTTTTCATCAGTAATTTTAGATGTGTCAATGATTTTTCTAATTAATTTTTCATTATTGCCTATTATTCCTGCTACATTAGTACCTAATGCAATGATACAAGCACCAGTTAATGTAGCCATGTCGATTATTAGTTTAGGATTATATTGCTTAATACCGAAAGTTAGTGCGTCTGCAAGTATTAGTCGACCTTCTGCATCTGTATTTAGTACTTCAACACTTTTTCCATTGTACATATTAATAATGTCGCTTGGTCTGTAAGATGAATTTGAAGGCATATTTTCAGCAGCAGGAATTATTCCAATCACATTATTTTTTATTTTTAATAAGGGTAATGATTTCATTATTGCAATAACATTAACGCCACCACATTTATCAAACTTCATTTCCTCCATTTTTTCACTTGGTTTAAGAGATATGCCACCAGAATCAAATGTTACTGCTTTTCCTACAAGTAAAATTGGTTTATCTTCATTTTTTCCTCCTTTGTATTCAATTACTATTAGTTTAGGACTGTTAATACTACCACTTCCTACAGAAACTAATCCATTTAATCCAATATCTTTCATTGTATTAATATTGATAATCTTTGATTTAATTTTTTGATCTTTTATGTTTAATGCTATTTTTGCAAGTTGTTCTGGAGAACATTCATTTGGAGGTAAATTACTAATTTCTCTTGCATCATTTACAGATTTGCATATTACCGATATTTCATCGATTATTTTTTGCCATTCTTTTGAATTTGACTCTATTAATATTGAAACTTTGGAAATATTATTATTCTCCTTAGTAGTTTTAAATTTTTCAAATGAATATGATGAAAGAATAATTCCTTCTATTAATGATTCAATTATTTCATTAGATGAATTAAAAGGAATAATAGAAAGTTCTTTTATTTTGAATTCTCTTAAATATTGAATTATTTTTCCTGAAATTATTCTTGATTTCTCTGTATTAAATTCATTTTTGTTTCCTAAACCTATAAATAATATTTTTTTAGCAGGTATTTTTGCAAATGTATATAATTCATTAAATAAACCAAATTTTTGTATGTTAGAAATAATTTCTTTTGCGGCAATACTTATTTCTTCATTAAGTCTATTCAGTAAATCTGAATAGTCTTCATTGAGAAAACATCCAATAACTAGAAGTTCTGTTTTCTTTTCATTTACTTTTGTTTGATCAGCTATAATCTTTAACATATATTAGGAAATTCAACAATAATATTTTAAATTATTGAATTAAATTTATATTTTCTGTAGCAATAATGTAAATCATTCTTCCAGCTAGATTTTTATCTTTCTTCATGTTTTGTTCCTTTATGCCACATTTGTGGTCTGAGGATATTGGTATATGATACTTCATATGCGTTATCTAGATCTAAAAAGAAAAATTCAAGATATTAGAATCAATGCAATAGAAGGAATTGCAGAAGCAGGATCAGGTCATCCTGGTGCTTCATTTTCTGCTGCTGAAATAATGGGGGTCTTATACTTTAGAAGACTACGTCATAATCCAGCAAATCCAATTTGGACTGAACGAGATTATTTTATTAATTCAAAAGGACACTCAGCTCCAGGTTATTATGCAACTTTGGCAGTAGCTGGCTACTTTCCAACGGACGAAATGAAAAGTTTAAGAAAATTTGGGTCTAGACTGCAAGGTCATCCTGTAAGATACTCAAAGCTTTTAGAGCATCATTCAGTACCAGGAGTAGAATATTCAGCAGGTTCAGAAGGTATAGGTCTTTCTGTTTCAATTGGGATAGCTTTGGCAAATGTTATTGATAACAAAAGAAACAATGTTTATGTTTTACTAGGTGATGGTGAAACTAACGAGGGTCAAGTATGGGAAGCTGCTATGGCAGCTCCTAAGTATAAATTAGATAACCTTGTAGCAGTTTTAGATAGAAACAAAATTCAACAAGATGGATTTACCGAAGATGTAATGCCACTGGATCCTATACGTGATAAATGGACTGCTTTTAACTGGAATGTAATAGAAATAAATGGACATAGAGTAGAACAAATAATGGATGCATTAACCAAAGCTAGTGAAATAAAAGATAAACCTACTATTATAATTGCAAATACCATAAAGGGACAAGGTATTAAACATATGGCTAATAATCCTCAATGGCATGGTAAAGCACCACAGAATAAACAAATTCCATTATTAATCGAAGAATTAAAAGGAGAATATATGATAGCACCATCAATAATCGCTGGGGAAAAAGAGAATTATGAGGATAAAATTAAAAGAGTTGAAAGAGGTGGCGGAGACATTATTCATTTAGATGTGATGGATGGAAAATTTGTTCCTAATACTACTTTTTTAGCTGATACAATAAAAAGATTAAGACCAATAACCAATATACCATTTGATGCACACTTAATGATTGAAAAACCTTATGAACATATTGAAGAATATATAAACGCTGGCTGTGATATTATTACAATTCATGCTGAAACTTGTGATATTGATAAATTTTGTTATATTAGAGAGAAGGTAATGTCAGCAGGAATAAGTTTGGGTATAGCAATTAATCCAGAAACCGAACTTCCTAAATGGGTTTTTTCTTATTTGGATGATATTGATGTCATAATAGTAATGTCAGTTAATCCTGGTTTTTCTGGGCAAAAATTTATCCCTAAGATTACATCTAAGATTAGCAATTTGAATACAATTTTGAAACAGAAGGGGTACAAAGGATATATCGAAGCCGATGGAGGAATAGATGCTTCTACTGTCCAACGAGTCTATGATGCTGGTGCAAGGATTATAGTAGCGGGTAGCGCAGTTTTTTCTAATTCAGATATCAATGCTGCAATTATACAATTAAAACATAAAACTAATGTAATTTTAGAAAGAAACTTATTAAAAAAAGCAGATGAAAATGGTATAAGAAAAGACTGGATTATTGCTCGTAAGCATATCTTAATACCTCTTGCTATTGAATTAGGAATAGAAGATGAAATTAATCAATTGTAATGAATTAAAAAAAGGAGATATGCGATCTGCATATGGTAATGCGCTTGTTGAATTAGGTACAGTTAATAAACATATTGTATGTGTTGGCGCAGATACCACTGATTCATTAAAGACAAAAAAATTTGGAGATAAGTTTCCTGAACGATTCTTTAATATAGGAATAGCTGAGGCTAATCTTGTTTCTATTGCAGCAGGTTTTGCTATTGCTGGCAAAATAGCATTTGCAAGTACATATGCTGCTTTTTTACCAGGACGATGTTTAGATCAAATTCGTAATGCAATATGTTATCCTAATCTGGATGTAAAATTAGTTGTATCTCATGCTGGTTTAACAGTTGGACCAGATGGAGCTTCACATCAACAAATTGAAGATATAGCTACTATGAGAACAATTCCTAATATGAAAGTACTTGCACCTTCAGATTCTGTTTCTGCATTCAAAATAATTAAAAATATTGTAGATATTCCAGGTCCGTTTTATGTAAGACTTGCTCGGCCATCATCAGAAATCCTTTACGATAATAATGATAGTGAATTCAAAATAGGTAAAGGAAATATTTTGCAAGATGGTTCAGATGTGACTATTATTGGATGTGGATTAATGGTCTATAAAGCTTTTAAAACAGCTAAAATTTTAAAAGAAAAATTCAATATATCCTGTCGTATAATTGATTCTTACTCAATAAAACCATTAGACACTGATTTAGTGATAAAAGCGGGCCGCGAAACTGGTGCAATTATTACTGTTGAAGAACATAATATAATAGGTGGTCTGGGAGGTGCAGTTGCTGAAGTGTGTTCAGAATCTTATCCTTGTTATATAAAACGACTTGGAGTTAGAGATACATTTGGAGAATCCGCAAGGGATTCCGAATTGGATGTTTTGCTTGAATATTATGGACTAACCGAAAAAGAAATAGAACGGACTGTGTTATCTACCTTTGATAGATTAAAAAAATGAAAATATTTCTGGATACTGCTAATATCAAGTCCATTCGTCTTTATTCTGAAATGGGAATGGTCGATGGAATAACAACTAATCCTACTCTTCTTTCAAAAGAAAGTGGAGATCCGGAAGAAATAATGAAAGAAATAGTAAAGATAGTACAAGGACCAGTTAGCTTAGAGGTTATATCTACCGAAACTAATCAAATTATTGAAGAAGCATATATTCTTAAACGATATGGTTCAAATGTTATAATCAAGGTTCCAATGATTCCAGATGGATTAAAAGCAGTTAAAAAATTAAAAGAAGAAGGAATAGAAACAAATGTTACTCTTGTATTTTCTGCTAATCAAGCTCTATTAGCTGCGAAGGCCGGAGCCTCTTATGTAAGCCCTTTTATTGGAAGATTGGATGATGTCGGTAATGATGGAATAAATCTTATTAGAGATATAAAACAAATATTTAAAAATTATCAGTACGATACTAAACTTCTTGTAGCAAGTATACGTCATCCTATTCATGTTATTGAATCTGCTAAATCAGGAGCTGATGTTGTAACTTTACCTCCAGATATTCTTGGAAAAATGTTTTTACATCCCCTTACGGATAAAGGCTTAAAAACATTCATTTCAGATTGGGAAAATCTTAAAAAGACTAATCCTTCCATTAAGATTCTATAACTATATTGGGATTTCTTTTATAATCCAATTATACTTTAAGTAGGTTAATAACCTTCTTTGGTATATCTTCTACTCGACTAGCTAATGTTTTATTATAGTTAAGATATTTTAAATTGTGACCAATATTTATAAGATCATTTATATTTTTTCCTAATCCAAGAGCTGCCATATGAATTGAGAAACTTCTATAAGTCAAAACCATTTCTTTAACTGCATCATAATTTGAAGGTTCTCCATCAGTTAGTGTAATCATTATTTCAGGTTTGAATGATTTGATAAAAGGTAAAAGAATAGTATATATTTCAGCTAATGGTGTACCGCCACTTGCTCTTATTTGAGCCAATCTTCTAGCATTTAAGACTGACCAACGAATTTTTGGTGGTTTAATTAGCCAACACTTTACCTTTTTTGCTTCGGTACTAAATGCATATACTGCAAAATCTACTCCTAAATAGCTAAGTGCTTCGCATAATGCTAATGTTGCTTGTTTGTATTTTAATTCAACTTCTTCTATGCTACTGGAATGGTCAAGTAAAATGACTACTCTTGTTCTAATTGATATTTTAAAGTCAGTAAGAAAAGGTTTAGTATGAGAATCAATATATGCTTCGGTGTCTAATTCATCGCCTTCTTCTTGGTGAACTTCTATCCAACCAGTTTTCCAATCTCTAAATGCAGATTTAATTTTTTGAATCAATTCTATATCATATATTTCTGATTCATTTATGTCCATTCTGTTAGGGACACTAATATCAAAGTTTTCTAAACTGTCGTATCCTTTTGTTTCTGATTTCTTACTTTCTTTTAATAATGTATCATATTCTTTTACAACATCTTTTCCTTCAATAATTTCTTTTATTGTTAGATCAAATTCTTTGTTTACTAGTTTTGATTTTATTACCTTTTCTAACTGTTTAAATAAATCAGATTTATTCATTGCCATGCCTATCTTAGATCGAGGAGTAGTCAAAGGAATTGATAATAAAGGATCTATTTGTAATATTTTAACTATTTCTCTTACCTTATCATAAATCCAATCTGTTCCTAATCTTTTATCGATAGCTTCTCTAATACATTCATTTGCAAAATCTGTTGCTTGTTTAACCTTATCAAATTCACTTCCAAATAATTCTCCTTTGATATATCCAGTAAGAAAATACTGTGAAAAAGCTTCAATTATTTTATGTCTTCCATATATTGTATTTAGTAGAGGTTTTGATAACCAAGACATGCCTTCATAAAAAATTATTTCATTTGTCATGCCCTGCCAGGTATCTAAACCTAATATTTCTATTCTTTTGGTTTCTATACTATTAAGAATAAATCCATATGCGTGATCCTGACGAGATACCTTTACTTTAGAAGTATATCTTATTCTCATTGATTCATACCATAATGAAACTCTCCACTGCCTATATCTTTGAAATTCTTCACCATGAAAATAATTTAATGTTGGTAAGATAATTTGTTGTTTTTCAATATCTGTCTGAGGAGCTTTATCTTTAGAAAGTATAACAATAACTTTGGGATTGTTAGACCATCGACGGGCAAGAAAAATAGCTATGTCAAGAAGAACATCATTTCGTAAATATTTTTTGCTATTGTTAGATGTCACATTTATCAACCAAATATCGAAATTATCATATCCATAACTTTTCTGTATTCTACTTCTCCCCATTGATTATATGTATTGGCAAAAACTATTTCAGCCGCAAGTTTGGGATCGGTACCAATATTTACTAATTTAGTATACGCAATTGTTTCTCTTAAACTGGGTCCATAAAAAAGTTCCTCTACCCCAGCAGCTTCTCTTAATGCTCTTGCTAATTTTATAGCACGTTGTATGTTTATTAAATTATCGTTATTTATGGTAGTATGTTGTTTAATAATCTCAAGTTCTGTCTCCTCTGGCGGATAATCTAAAGTAATCCTTATTGGAAACCTGCTTAAAAGTTGAGGTGGTAATTCTTTCGTTCCAATATGTGATAAAGGATTGATTGTAGCAACTACAAACCATTCTTCACTAGCTCTAATAATCTGACCTTCTGCTTCTTTCAATATTATTTGCCTCCTATCGTCTAAAGCTTCATCTAACCTTAGGAGCATATCAGGTTCTGCAGCATTTAATTCATCTAAATAAAGTATACCCCCCTCTTTCATAGATTTCACCAAAATTCCCTCTACAAAGCTGATTTCACCATGTTCTATAGTTTTAGTTCCAATTAAATGAGATTCTCTTGTTCTAAGACTAAAGTTTACAGAAAAAATATTCTTGCCAAGTTCAGATGCAAATTTTCTTACCAGAGAAGTTTTTCCTGTTCCTTTAGGACCTATTATAAGAGCAAAAAGTTTAATTTTCTTGGCTTTTTTTAATATATCAATGGATTGATTCCAATCTAGATAATTGATTGTCTCTACAACATTACTCATTAATAGTATTACAGAGTATGTTTAATTTATAAATTAACTCAATAACTGTTAAACATTATGTATTTGAGTAAATTAGTTTCTTTTTATTATTGATGTAATCAGTTAATAACATCTTGTCTATTGAATCTGGATTAATATAATAAGATCTTCCATTTACATATTTCTCCATTTCATTTACATAACTCAATAGCGAATCTTCTTCGCTTATCATTATAGTATCAATTTGAATCCCCTTTTTATAACATTTTTTGGCCTCAATTATAGTACGTTCACCTATAAATTGATCAACTTGTCTATATCTATAACACAAATATACTAATTCTCCTGAATTTATATCTAAATTCATTTCTTGACTTTTCTTAATGGAATTTATTGTATTTTTATCAGGAATATAAAAATGAGAATATGGTCTTTGTGAAAGTATTTTTTGCTGTTCATTTTCATTATCAATAAAACATGCGCTAGGATGCCCATCTGTAATAAGGACAATTCTTTTATTTTCTACTGGATTTTTTTGTAAAATTTTTTTTGATAACCGTAATGCTGCTTGGTAATTTGTATAATGAAGGAAATCAACACCAGGCTCAAAAGTTTTTAAATAAGGAATATCTTGAGGATTTATTTTAGAAGCTAATGCGCCAAATCCTACTATATTTATTGTGTCAGAAGGAAAATATTTTTTATGTAATAGATACAAAGACCATAATGCTCTCTTAGCAGCTTCTATTCTACTTAAATCTCCATACATTGTAGAATATCTCATTGTGGAACTGAGATCAATGCAATATACTATTGAAACTCTAACATCCTGAATAGTTTCATATTCTTCAAAATCTTCAATATCAAATTTTATCGGTATTTCAATTTTCCCATTTTTTTTTGCAAGTCTTTGAATTGAATTTAATAATGAATTTGGAACATTAATTAATCTACTATCATCACCAATTTCATATTTTTTTGTTGTGTCTAATAAAAGGGATCCATATCCAAAACTTTTGGTTTCATGTATCCCGAAATCACCTTTTTTTAATTCTTTCATAACATCTTGTAGTATTTTTCCACCAATATTCACAAATCCTTTACTACTTAACCATTTTTCTGAATTTTTTAAATAACCTTTTTTTATAAGGGTTGTAATAATTGATTTATTTGATTTTACATTTTTGTAAGGTGTAGTTGTTGGATATATATCATTTTTGTAATCAAAATCATTTTCTTTCTTATATTTATCCTGATTTTTTTCTTCTTTTTTTCTTATACTTTCTTGTAAGGTTTGTTCTAATTCCTCTAATGTGGGTGTCCTCTCTTTGAGAATTTCTCGTCCAACTGATTTTAGTAGATCTTCTAGTAATTCAGGACTTAAGTTTTGTTCTCCTTGATCTTCAAATTTTTTTTTTGAAGTATTATTAGATGATTCTTTTTTGAAAGGAAAATAAATAAAATCTTTTGCGTTATTCATATGTAGATTCATATATTTCCTTTTCTCTTCTGTCGACAATTGGATTATCTAAATTCCGTAGACCCTCAAGTACTAATTCTACTAATGATGCTCTATATTCTTTATCTTGTTTATTAAAAAAAGATAATCCATTAATATCAATTCTATTATATTCGATATTTTTTGTAAATTCGTCTTTTTCATTTTCCATAATTTCTACCATTTTATTTATTATTTTTAAGAATGTCGGAAAGTTTTTCAATTGATTTTCGTAATCATTAAGAGAATCGCTATTTTCATTTCCTAGACGTTTTTGTGATACTATAAATTTTTTATTCTTATCAAATTCATTTTTTAATAATCCAATCTCATCTCTATCGATGTTTTGGATATATTCTCTCGATATATTTTTTATTGATTCAAAAATTAATTTATTTAAAATTTCCATTCTGTTTTTATTATTGTCCTCTAATTCAGATAATTCAAATTTCGATGTTTGTTGTATGCTATTGATATCTGAAAATCTAGGTACTGCCTTAACATTATGGATTAAAGCTCTTACTCGTTCGGCCTCACTAATAATTGCTTCAATTGAATGAACTGACATTCTAACACTAACCCCTTTGTCTTGGTTAATATCTGAATTTGTTCTAGCTAGCTGAGTAATATTAACAATAGTCTTCAAAATAAAAATAGGTAGAATAATATTTTTTGGATCACTTAGTTTTATTTCCTGTATTGTTATAAGCATTTCATCAATGATTTTTGTAGGATAACGTGTTTCAATATGACTTCGAAGTCTATCAAATAACGGTTCTATTATTTTTCCAGAATGAGTATAATCGATCGGATTAGAAGTAGCTATTATTTTTAGATCTGGCTCAAAGTAAACAGGATATGACCCAGTAGTAAATTTACCTTCTTGTAATACGCTTAATAAAGAAACTTGTTTTCTAGGATCTAAAACAGGTAATTCATCAATACACAAAATACCATGTCTTGCTTGTAATAGCTGACCCGGTGAATATGATTCTATATTATATATTTCAACTCCTTTTTTTGCTATTTTGATAGCATCAATTTGTCCTACTAAATCTTTAACTGAAATATCAGGAGTTGCTAAAATATACCTATATCTTTCTGATCCACTAATCCATTCTATTTTAGCATCTAGTCCATTATTTCTAATATTATCTTCTGTTTCCTTTGAAATAGTGAACCTTGGTGAATAATGTACAATTTCTTCGTCATTTAATAAGGAAATCATTTCTTCAGCTCTAATTGTTGTGGGGATATCATTGGTTAATGATTCTCTAATAATAGGTATTGGTGATAAGAGATTTTTGGAGATAGCTTCAGATAATTTTGTTTTAGCCTGTCCTATTTGTCCCACTAATAGCAGATCATGACCAGCAAGAATTCCTCTATTTATTGAGGGTATTATATCATCATCATATCCAATGATTCCCTTATATGGGTTCTCACCTTTTTTAATAAGTCTTATTAAATTTCCTCTAATTTGGCGATCAACTTTAATATGTTTATAATTTATTTCCAGAAGATCTCTTAATGTATTGATTTCCTTATAATTTTCTGGAACACCAGGAAATATTTCATTATATGTTGGATAAGACTGGTAAGAGTCTAATACCATCCTCTCAATATCTTTAAAATTCAACAGATTTCTTGCTGATTAAAACAAAATTTAAACATTGTTAAAAAGACTTACATATGTTGTGTTATTCGAAAATTATTTTTTATAAATAATATAAACTAAACTAATGATTGCTATTGCCAATTCTATTTTTAAATTTTGTTATTAAAGGTTGTATATTGTATTTCTTGATCTTTTTACTTTATGTTATTCTTTGATATTTTACTATTAATAATATAATAGTATTACAAATAAATACATATATTGCTATTTAAAATTTATAAAATACTCATTTCGACATGTTCAATTTTATTAAATTATATTTTCTCTAATTTTTATTAAAATTTTTTTCTCTTCAATTCTAGTATGATTTTTATTTAGGTCTAAACTCTAGTTTTAAGAGTTGTCAACAGCAGACTATAAACATATTGTTAGAATCATGGGAAAAGATGTGGAAGGAGATAAAAAAATAACTGTTGCTTTGAGTAAAGTTAAGGGCGTCGGTTATAATTTTGCTCAAGTATTACTTCAAAAATTAAATATTAATCCATATATTAGAGTTGGTCTTCTTACTGATAAAGAATTACATGATATAGAAGATGTTCTTAAAGATCCTAATAAAATCGGTATTCCGTCTTTCTACTTTAATAGGAGAAAAGATATGGATACTGGCTCTAACCTTCATTTACTTACATCAGATCTGGATTTTATTGTTTCAAATGATATAGATAGAGAAAAAAGTATTATGAGTTGGAGAGGCTATAGACATATGTTTGGATTACGTGTTAGAGGTCAACGTACACGTACTACAGGTCGAAGAGCTAGTGCAGTAGGAGTACGCAAAACTGCATTGACTGCACAAGCAAAAGAACAAAAAAGTGGTGGTAAGTAATGGGCGATCCTAAAAAATCAAGAAAAACATTCAGAAGACCACGTCAGATATGGACTACAGAACAATTAAGTTCAGAATTATATCTTATTGGCTCTTATGGTCTTAGAAGCAAAAGTGAATTATGGAAAGCACAAACTAAGGTTGCAGATATAAGAAATCAAGCACGTGAATTATTAGCTTTAACAGTTGAGGCAAGACAAGTACAAGAAACTAAACTTTTAAATTATCTTCATAAACTTGGATTAGTAAAAGAATCTGCAACTCTAGATGATGTTCTTAATTTAAAATTAGAAGATATTTTAGAAAGACGATTGCAAACCATCATTATGAAAAAGGGTGTATCAAAGTCTCCACAACAATCAAGACAGTTAGTAGTCCATGGTCATGTCTCAATAGGTGAAAGAGTTATTAACATTCCTGGTTACATGGTAAGGAAAGATGAAGAACCTACAATTGTCTTACATGATGAATTTATTACTCAATTACAAAATCCTCCACCAAGTCAATAATTAAGAAACAATATCAACATGATCTATTTTTCCATCTGAATTCATATCGAATCCTTGAACCACTAATGCTAATTCCTCATCATTAATATACTTGTCAAATATTTTGTTTCCATAATTTGTTAATGCAATAACTGCTGCTTTCGTTCCTATAGTCCTTACACCTGCTAGAACTAGAATTTTCTTCTCTTTGTTATAGGGATTATTTATTTTAGCAATTAATCCATGATTATCCATATTAAATATTCTCCCTGACTTGTCGATTAACCCTGACCAAAAATTATCTTCATTAAATTTAATTGGAAGGTATTTGTTGAATTCAGAAGTAACAATATTGGTTCCTGGACCTCCAATTAATATTAAATTTATATTATCAATATCCTTTTCTGCTTTTGCATCTACATCCAATTTGACTACGAAGCCAGAAGATGAATCACATAAAGTTCCTAGATAAAAACTCAAATGAACCGCATAATGTCCATCTCTTGAAGAAGATTTGTAAGGACCATGAGGATCAGGTGCTCCTACAACTATTAATCCATAAAATGAATTATCTTTGTAAAACTCTTTTAATATAGAAGGTACATTGTTTGTCTTTTGTTTTTTTAAGTATTTTGAAGATTCTAATTCTTTCCCACCACCTTCAAGTTCTAAACCGAATGAAGGACTTGTGGTTGAGTAAAGTCTAGCTGTACCTCCCTTTATTAAACTTGTTCCCACTTGTTCTATAGCTCCAATTTGAACTAATTTTCTAATATAATAATATACTGTTTGCTCAAAAAGTTTTAATTCTTTTGCTATTTGTGCAGGATACATAGCCCTAATTGATAATAGTTCTATTATTTTCCATGCAATATTATTAGATAAAATTCTCATATCAGTTACATTATCAAACAATAAAATTTTTTTACTTATGGTATTTCCATTATGATCATAGATTATTGTCTTTTTTTTCATTCTATTCATTGTTTTATTATCTATAAAATGTTTTATACCGGTAAAATAATTATAAAGCGAATTTATTATTTTCTAATGTAAAATCAAAATAATATTATAAATATTTTTGTAGTGGTATGATAGATTTAGTAATATACTATTTAAACTAAATTTTAGTTTGTATAGTATAATTCATGTGCTCTATAATAGGATATATTAGCAAATCTAATGGCAAATTTAATGGCAAATTTACTGCAGCATCGGTTCTTGTTGAAAGTTTAAAGAAAATGGAATATAGAGGATATGATAGCGTTGGAATAGCTACTCTTGAAAGCAATAATATTTTAATCCGTAAAGGCGTAGGCAAAGTATGTGAGGTTGATAACTCTCTACAATTATATAAAATGCCAGGAAAAGTAGGAATAGGACATACTCGCTGGGCTACTCATGGAGGTATAAGTAAATCTAATGCACATCCGCATACAGACTGTGACAATAATGTAGTTGTAGTTCATAATGGAATAATAGATAATTATCAACAATTGAAGGATAATCTTGTAAAACAAGGTCATATTTTTCACAGTCAAACTGATAGCGAAGTAATTGCACATTTGATAGAGACCTATCTTAAAAAGTTTGATATCAAACAAGCTATTATTGAAACGTGTAAGCAAATACATGGTTCTTATGCATTTGTTGCAATTTTCAAATCTGGACTAGTAGCTGGTGCTCGATTAGATGAACCATTAATTATTGGAATTGGAAACAACGGCAATTTTATTTCTAGTGATGTATTAGGATTCTTAGAATATACTGATAAAGCTATTTTTCTTGATAATTATGATATAGTTATTCTAGATGATCAAAATATAAATTTATTTGATTTTAATGGTAATGCTATATCAAGACCTATAACTCAAGTCGCTTGGGAATTAGGAGATATTGATAAAGGCAAATACGCTCATTATACAATCAAAGAGATCCACGAACAAAAAAATTCTATACCTATGGCTTTTCAGATTAACAGAAGTTCTCTTAAAAGAGCCGTAGATATTATTTCTTCCTCTACGAATATTTTTATCACAGGAAGTGGGACGAGTTATCATTCAGCATTATTAGCAAAATATCTTTTCTATAAATTTGCAAAGATAAGAACAGAAATAATAATGTCAAGTGAATTTGAATACGTGTCTGATCATATTGATGAAAATTCTCTCTTGATCGCTATTTCACAGAGTGGTGAAACAGCAGATGTTTTAAATTCCGTTAAGATAGCTAAACAACATAAAGCAAAAATTCTATCAATCGTTAATATATCAACTTCTTCCTTATGTAGATTAAGTGATCATTATGTTTCCATAAATTCTGGACCAGAAATAGGGGTAGCTGCAACAAAAAGTTTTACTGCACAATTGGCAGTAATATATTCTATAATGGATAATTTTTGTACAAATAATAGACCATTAGATATATCAACAGCTATGTTTAGTAATGTTCTAAATGAGATTCTAAAAGATGATTCATATTTGGAAAAAATAGCTGAGGATCTAAAATCTGTCAAAGATATCTATATTCTAGGTACATCTTATCACTATCCAATTGCATTGGAAGGAGCTTTAAAAATTAAAGAACTTGCTTATATTCATGCAGAGGGTGTAGCTGCTGGAGAAATCAAACATGGACCTTTGGCATTGATTGAACCTGGTACAATAGTTATAGTACTTAATCCAGAAGATGAAACTTACTATAACATATTAAATAGCATACATCAAATGAAATCTAGAGGAGCAAAAATTATTGGAATTTCGAATAAAAATAATGATCTCTATGACTATTTTATCAAATTACCTTTAGTTAATAAATATTTGTATCCAATTATTGAAATTATTCCAATTCAAATATTATCTTATTATCTTGCAATAAAAAAGAACGCTAATCCCGACTATCCAAGAAATTTAGCTAAATCAGTAACGGTAAAATAATTTAATTTATTTTTAATCATAATATTAATTTGGTTTAATGTATAATTTTTCTTCAATATTTTTTTCATATTCTCTTTCAATATATTTTAGCAAAATTTTTCCATTGATTTTTCCCTTTTTCTTTATCATTGTTGCAATTGATACTCCTCCAGCACCGACCCCTTCTTTTACAAAGCCATTTGCAAATGCTTTTAGTCCTTGTTTTGTAGATTCAATTAAATGTAAATCTACAACGAATATACCTACATTATTATCAATAGACAATACTAAATTTTTAAAATCTGCAGTCTGATCATTAAAAATATATTTTGTGGTACCTATTGAAATATTATCAGTTTTAACATTAAGACTTTTTAAAATTGATAAAATAGCACACATTTGGGTTCCTCCTGCAAGCATTACTTTTCTACCATATTCAATAGCTCCCTGTGCAATCCCTGTCACTGAAGGAATCATGGGATCACCTAACAAAGAGATAGCATCAAAAGGTTTATCTTTCAATGATCCAAAAGTAATATTGTTATTTTTCATACTTTGCCTTACAATTGTATTTTTTAAATTATGTGGATTTTTCGACATACTGCTACTTATTTTATTTTCTGCATCTACACCTAAAGATAGCATTACTCCCAAGGCAGTCGTAGTTCCACCAGGAATGCTTTCTCCAAGAATTATAAGATCATTACTTTTAGAAAGTTGTTTACCAACAATTAATCCATATTTGTAGGCTTTTTCTACTTCTTTTGACTCCATAGCTATACCTTTTAATATATTATAACCTGATTTTAGGTCAAAGGAAAACATTGGAATATCTGGTTTAATTTTTACCCCTGCATCCACTACAATAAAAGGAATATTTCCAATATTTAACATGGTTTTTGTTATTATTGCAGGCGTTGGTTTTCCATCAGGTGTTGCAGGCACTCCGTTTATACAATTACATTTTCCATAATATAGAAATTCTGCATCAGCAACAGGTGTATATTTTATCAAGTCTTGATTAGCACCTGCAGCAGTAATACCTGGAATTTCACTTGTTTCGGTATGCGAGATTACACAAATGAAAAGAGAATTATTTGACTCTTTATCTAAATTAGATTTGCCATTTACTATAGTAATATCTTTATATTTTTCTATCAATTTATTATTCTTCGCCAGTCATAAATTTTATAAATTGTTCTTTTGATCTTGGAAACAAAACATAATTGTTTTTCTTTTCTTCTCCTATTGTGGAAATAGATTTATATCCATAATTATGACCAGGATAAACAACCAAATTATTATCTAAATTTAATATTTTTTCAAATAAGCTGTTGTACATTTCTTCAGGATCACTACCAGGTAAATCAGTACGCCCACAATTTCCTATAAATAAGGTATCTCCAGTAATAATAATTTTAGAATCAACTATTAAACATATACTATCTTTGGAATGTCCAGGAGTGAAAAATACTTTTATAAGTGTTTTACCAACCTTAAATTCATCTCCATCATTTACTGAAATATCATGTTTTTCTTTAGAATTTTTATGTTGAATTACTTTACATTTAGTAATAGCAACAATTTGATCATTACCAAGTATATGATCGTAATGAGAATGAGTATTAATAATATATTTTATTTTATACTCATTCTTCTTTATTATTTCAAAGATCTTTTCTAAGTCCCATGATGGATCTATAATTGCTGTTTCTTTTTCTTCATTGTCTATTATTAAATAGGTAAAATTTGCCATTTTTCCAACAGGTATTTGTTCTATTTTAAAGGTCATGTTATATTATTCCCTCCTCTACTTCAACTGGTATTCCTATCTTCTTTAATATTAAACTTCCAGTATATTTTTTGTTATTTAATAGCCCTTGTTTAATTCTGTGAAATGTTATTGTTGTATCAGCTCTTATACAATCAGATACAATTTCTCCATTGTTAGGATTTAAACCTGAAGGTATATCTACAGATATAATATAGGCTCTTGATTTATTTATCAATTTAATTGCTGATAAATACGGATCTTGAATATTTCCTTTAATTCCAGTGCCAAAAATTCCATCAATAATTATATCTGCATTAAGCATTTCTTTTTTTATTTTTGTATCTATATTACTCAATATTATTAATTCTATAGTTCTATTCATTTTACTAATAATTTGAAAATTCGTTAATGCTTCATCTGTCTTTATTGATAATGGATCTCCAAGTAAAATTACTTTAAGATTGATACCTAGACAAGCTAAATGTCTGGACGCAACCATTGCATCACCACCATTATTACCAGTTCCACAAACAGTTAAAATTTTTAATTTTGAAATTCTTTTATTTTTAAATTTTTTTATAATAAAATCTGCTATTCCAAAGCCTGCATTCTCCATCATGATGACCTTTTTCATACCGAATTTATTATGACCTATATTTTCAATTTCATACATTTGATCTGATGAAATAACAATGTCTTGAATCTTTTTGCTTATTGTTTTATATTTCTTAAATTTCACATTCTTTTGATTCATTTGATATTTATGAAGGTATATTTGTATTTAATTTGTACTTTTATTTTGTTTTTTTTGAAATGGCATCTTATAATTACAAAAATTGATTTCTATTGACCCTTGATTAGTAATTAAAAATGTTTTGCCATCATAATTACATTTTATCTGAGGTATTCTTCCTTTTTTCCATATTGGTTCAATAATTTTATAATACTCTACAAGTTTTCTTTTTTCATAAGATGACTTGTTATTAATTTTTATTCTCTTTTTTCTAAGAAACTTAAATGCCAAAATTACATATTTATATTTATAATATCTAAACATTTTTACAATTGAAAAACATCTTTCTATCTGATCACTTGGAACATATAGTGATTCTCCTGTGCCGGATTTAGCTTCAATAGCTAACAAAATTGCTTTATTATTATTTACAGCTATTATATCTGGAAGACCCACACTAGAGCCCCCTAATCTTTTAGCGGTCCAATAACTATTATTAAGTCTACTTACAATTGAATATTCATAATTGTATCCTCTACTTCTACGAATGTTGCCCACGTATTTTTCTATTCCATATTAAAACTTTAATTATATGTAGTTTTAAATATTATATCTTCATTATTTATCTTATAACTAATTAAAAATTATATTATGAACAATAATCACTAATTTTATGGTGTCTGAAAAAGTTAAAATTTCACTTAAATCTGTTCATGATGACTTACAATCAATAGAAAATAGGAGAGAACATTTAATAAAAGAATCTCGTGATATTGTTATTTTGTGTAGTCAATCTATTATATCGCTTCATCAGGGCAATATACAAGAAAGTCAATTAAAATTAGATAAAGCAAAAAATCTATATTTATCTCTCAAAACAGTAGCGGAGGATGATCTTTCACGATATCTATCCACGTCCGAACAAGAGCTAGTAGAAGCTAATCTATTGATGAATATAGTAAAAAATGAATCTTTACTTGGAATTAGTGATATTGGTGTTTCTAGCCAAGCATATCTATTTGGTATTTTAGATTGTATTGGTGAAATAAAGAGAATGGTTTATGATATGGTTAGATATGGAAGATTTGATAAAGCAGAATCGCTTTTTATAGTCATGCAAGAAATTTACAACGCTGTTTATCCATTTTCTATATATGATAATATAGTAAATGGTATTAGAAAGAAACTAGATGTATGTAAAATCTTAATTGAAAATACTAGAGAATTGATAACTGAAGAATCAAGACGTTCATTGTTAATCGGATCCCTAAATAAATTAAATAATACTCTTTAATCAAATAGACAAGTTTTTAAATTATATTGAATAGAAAGTAAAGTTAATTAGAAACTATACTAAATTTTTCTCCATATTCTATGATGGATAGCGAAAAAGTAGAGAAAATATTAAATGATGTTATTCAACAAGGCAGTAAGGTTATAACAGAAGAGGATGCGAAATCTATATTATCTGTATATGGGATTAGAGTTCCAGAGTATTCCATCGTAACTACTGATTCTGAAGCTATATCCAAAGCAAGGGAAATTGGCTTTCCGCTTGTTGCAAAAATAGTATCAGATCAAATATTACACAAGACCGATGTTCAAGGGGTTAAGGTTGGATTACAAAATGAAAATGAAGTTAAAGAAGCTTTCTTAGATATGTATAACCGTTTGTCAAAAGATTATCAAGTAAAGGGAGTTCTTTTAGAAAAGATGGTTCCTAAAGGGATTGAATTAATAGTTGGCTTACAAAATGATCCTCAATTTGGTCCAGTAATAATGCTTGGTCTGGGAGGAATTTATACAGAATTATTTAAAGATGTATCATTTAGAGTTCTTCCAATAACTAAAGAAGATGCATTAGAAATGATAAATGATTTAAGAGCTAAAGAGATCCTAAAGGGGTTTAGAGGAGCTCAAGCAATAAATTTAGAAATGCTATGTGATGCAATTATTAAAATAGGTAATTTAGGCTTTGATATGGCCAAATATATAGATAGTGTAGATTTTAATCCAATTATAGTTTATCCTAATGACTACTATGTTGTTGATGCAAAAATTCTTCTTAAATCTAATCCTGATAAAGATATAGTCTCTAAATCAACTCCTGATTCTAATCATATGGATGTATTCTTTAATGCAAGGTCTATAGCGTTAATAGGGGCCTCACCTGAAGAAGGTAAAGTTGGCAATTCTGTTTTAAAAAGTTTATCTAAATATGATTATAAAGGTAAGATATATCCGGTAAATGCAAAGGGTTATGATGAAATTCTAGGATTAAAAGCATATAAAAATTTAGATGATATTAATGAAAAGATAGATTTAGTAATAGTCACAGTTGATTTAAAATTCGTTCCTGCTATATTAGAAACATGTGGAAAAAAAGGAATACATAATATGGTAATTATTTCAGGCGGAGGAAAAGAATTAGGTGGAGAAAGAGCTGAAATAGAACAAAAAGTGAAAGAATTATCTTCACAGTTGAAAGTTAGAATAATTGGACCAAATTGTATAGGCATATTTAATGGTGAAAATCGATTAGATTGTGCTTTTCAAGGACATGAGAGAATGCTTAGACCTAAGAAAGGAGATGTGGCTTTTCTATCTCAAAGTGGAACTATTGGAATTGCTTTTATGGAAACTTCAGACTCTTTTGGAATGAGCAAAATGATTTCTTACGGTAATCGCTCTGATGTTGATGAAGCAGATATGATTTGGTATTTGTCAGAAGATCCAAAAACAAATGTAATTGGTCTATATGTTGAAGGTCTTGGTGACGGTAGAAAATTTATGAATACTGCCAAGAAAGTTATAAAAGAAAAAAAGAAACCTATAGTAGTTTTTAAAAATGGACGAACACAAAGAGGAGCTAAACAAGCAGCATCTCATACTGGCTCTTTAGGGGGATCATTTTCTGTTGTGAAAGGTGCATTTGATCAAGCAGGTATTATATCTGTAGATAGTTATGAGGAATTAACAGGATCCCTAAAAGCTTTAACTTGGCAACCTATGCCTAAAGGAAATAAAGTAGCATTAGTTACCAATGGTGCAGGACCAATAATTGCTGCAATAGATCATTTTGAAAGACTAGGATTAAAAATTGCTGATTTAAGTGAAGATACTAAAAGGAAATTTAATGAACATTATCCTGCAACCTACGTTATAGGTAATCCTCTTGATGTTACAGGTTCTGCCAATGCTGATGATTATAGATTCGCTATTCAAACATTTATGGATGATCCTAATATTGATATTATAATGCCATGGTTTGTTTTTCAAGATGATCCTCTTGAAGAAACTATTGTGAGTATATTAGCAGATTTTCAAAAACAAAAGAAAAAACCAATTTTATTGGGTGCTTTAGGGGGACCATTTACTCTTGATATCTCAAAGCGAATAGAAGAAAATAATGTACCAGTATATCATTCAGTAATATCATGGGTTACAGCAGCGGGGGTACTCGCAAAATGGTCTGAGCTACAAAATAGAATTCCAAATGCCTTTTCTTAAGACAAGGAAAACTTATATTCTTTTTAAAACATAATTAAGTTATGGAAAGTACTCAACAATCACAAATAGTAACTGTTACTCCGAAAGCTGCAGAAAAAGTTAATGAATTTATGAAACAAGAAGGAAAAGATAGTTTATTTCTACGTGTCTATGTCACTGGCGGAGGCTGTTCTGGCTTATCTTACGGTATGGGATTTGAAGAAAATTCTGAAGAAGATGATCTTGTTATAGAACAAAATGGAATCAAAATTTTAGTAGATAATTACAGTCAACGATATTTAAAAGGAGCTAATATTGATTATATTGATAGTTTAATGGGTTCTGGATTTAAAATTAATAATCCGAATGTAACCAAAAGCTGCTCATGTGGTCATTCATTTTCTACTGAGTAATACAACAATTTTTTTAAATCTTTTATAAAAGTTAAATTATTACTCAATTGTTAAATAAAATTATAGAATAAAGGAAAATGGAAAATTTACATTAAGGCCATAAACCTCTTATATTAATTGCTTCAACAACCCTGTTTACTGCGAGTAAAGTGGCAGCCTTTCGCATATCTACATTGTATTTTTTATGAGTATCATAGACATCAAAGAATGATTTTGTTATGTTTATATCCAGTCTGTTATTAACTTCTTCTTCTTTCCAGTATTCTCTTCTTAAATTCTGCAACCATTCAAAATATGAAACAGTAACGCCTCCTCCATTAGCAAGTACATCTGGAATTACTAGAATGTCATTTTTGAATAGAATTTCATCTGCTTCAGGAGTTGTAGGACCATTAGCTGCTTCTGCTATGATCTTTGTTTTTATTTTATCCGCATTATTTTTAGTAATCTGATTTTCCAAAGCTGCTGGAATGAGTATAGTACACTCTGTTTCCAGAAGTTCTTCATTAGAAATCGATTTTGTATTTTCAAATCCTGCCACAGTTCCGGTTTCTTTTTTAAATTTCATTAGTGCATCCGCATCTATTCCATCTTTGTTAATTATTGCACCTTGAGAATCTGAAGCTGCTATCATCTTGGCACCTTGCTCTCCTACTAGTTTTGAAGCAAATTGGCCTGCATTTCCAAAACCTTGAACTACAATTGTTGCTTGTTTCATGTCAATATCTATTTTTTTAGCAGCTTCTCTTACGGTATATGCCAAACCTCTCCCAGTTGCTTCATTTCTACCTAATGAACCACCAATTGCTATTGGTTTTCCAGTTATCACCTCTGGTTGAACATAATTTCCTTTTAATGCTGAATAAGTATCCATAATCCAAGCCATTTCTTTACCTCCAGTGTATACATCGGGTGCAGGAATGTCCTTATATGGACCAATAATATCAGCTATTAGATATGCAAACCTTCTTGTCATTCTCTCTAATTCGTTTTCTGACATCTGTTTTGGATTACAAATTATTCCACCTTTTCCACCACCATAGGGAATATTAGCTATTGCACATTTCCATGTCATCCACATTGATAAAGCCTTAACCTCCTCTAATGTAACATCAGGATGATATCTTATTCCTCCTTTACAAGGTCCTCTTGCATCATTATGTTGAGACCTAAATCCAGTAAATACTCTTATCGAACCATCATCCATTTTTGTTGGAATAGAAACAGTTAGAATTCTTTTGGGATTGGATAATACCTGAAGCATTCCTTTGTCTATGTTTAAAATTTTTGATGCTTCTTCCAGTTGTTTTAGTGCTACTTCAAATGGGTTTATTTTTTCATTCAAGTTAGACGAAGACATATATTTTATTCATAATGTGTTGTTTAATATTAGATAATAAATATATCTCTAAATATTATCATTTTTCATCTTTTTCAAAATATTAGTGCGAAGTTGCTCATCAGGTATATTTAGATATTCAATGTTAAGGGATAAAGCTATTTTTTCTAATTTTTCCCTTTCTGTTGATACAGGGCCTTGTATTATCTTTCCAATATTCCAATTTTTTTTGTTATCATGAACATGAAATAAATCGCTATTGCTTTTAATTTGGTTAACTTCTTTAAGAAGTGCTTGTCTGGATTTATTAAATTCTCCAATTGCTTTGCCTATATTTCTTGCCATATCTGGTAGTTTCTTTGAACCGAAAAGTAAAAAAATACTAATTAAACCAATTATTATCCATTCCGAGCCGCCTATTCCCATGTTATATATTAGAAATTGTTTATAATTTATTATTAATTGTATATAATAGTCTTAAATAGACTAAAATTGTACTTTATTGTTAACTAATTAAAATTACTTTCAAAAAAATCCATAAATATAATAATTATGAAATTTTAGATGAAGATTGGTCAAAGCACTTATATTCGTGCCAAGCACCCATAATTTTACTTTACAATAAACATGAGGTTATGGAATTGCCTAGTACTGGTATAGTAAAATATCACGTAAAATTAAGTTTCGAGGTGGATGGACTCGTAGAAAAAGCTGACATAATAGGTGCTATTTTTGGACAAACTGAAGGTTTGTTAGGACCTGAAATGAATCTTAATGAATTACAAAAGGTGTCTAAAGTTGGTAGAATTGAAGTGAATGTAGATACAAAGTCTAATGTAGCAAAGGGTGATGCTCTTATTCCAATGAGTACTGACATTTCAACTGCCGCTCTTATAGCTGCGGCAATAGAAAGCATAGATAAAGTGGGGCCATTTCAAGCAAGGTTCATCTTGTCTGGAATTGATGATATCAGAGCAATAAAGAAAAAAGTTATAGTCGATAGAGCAAAGAAAATTGTCCAAGAATGGGCAACTAAAACTATTAGCGAAGGTGAAGAAATGCTTAAAGATGTATATGATGCAAGTAAACCTGGTAAACTTACCACATTTGGAAAAGGGCAACTCGCATGCGGGACAGGTGTATTTAATGCTGATTGGATTATTTTAGTAGAAGGCCGAGCTGATGTTATTAATCTATTGAGAGCAGGCTTTGATAATTCTATAGCTATAGAAGGTGCTAAAATTGATGAAAGTATTATCCATCTTACTGAAGGAAAAAAGGTTATAGCTTTCTTAGATGGTGATAGAGCCGGCGATTTAATATTAAAAGAATTACATGGCTTAGTTAAAATAAATAAAGTATTTAGAGCCCCATCTGGAAGAGAGGTTGAAGAATGTACACCTTTAGAAATAACTGAAATATTAAATAATGCATTGGATTCTTCAAAAGAAGACTATGATTCATCTATTAAAAAACAACAGCCTATATTACAAAACAATAAAAAATATAATAAAAGTGAAAGAGAGAAAACTACTCTTCAGCAGACACAACCTCAGTATAGCCAATTAGAAACTTACCCAATTACTAAAGAAGATAATCAATTACAAAATGATAATGAATCTAAATCAATGATTAAAAATATATATTCTCAAATCAATGAAACTTTAGAAGCAATTATTTTAGATAGTTCAATGAATACTATTATGAAAGTTCCAGTATCAGAGATTGTTAAAAAACTTTCAGATTCATTAGGTGGTAAAATTTTAATTTTAGATGGTATAATAACTCAAAGATTAATCGATGCTTCTGATAAAGCTGGTATAGAGCAAATCATAGGACATAGATTAGCTGATATAAAACGTAATTCATCTATTAAAGTAAGTACATTCAATGAGATGGGCTTATCCTAATTTTTTATGAATACTATTAGCTTTCAACATGTACTAATTCTTTCAGAATTATTGTTGTGTGGAGCAAAGAATAACTTTATTGAATTAACAACTAACGAAATAGCACAAAAAATAAAGCGGTCACAACAATTAGCTTCAAAAGAATTACTTGATTTAGAATTTTTAGGGTATATAAAAAGAAATAAGAAAAGGAAAAAATATGCTATAAAGGTTACAGAAAAAGGTTATCAGGAAGTATATACTTTATTTTTGTTTTTAAAAACTGCTATAGAATCTTTTAAATATGTTGTAGATTTTGAGGGTCATATTATAACCGGTATGGGTGAAGGTGCATATTATATGTCATTAAATGGGTACAAAAAACAATTTAAAGAGAAATTAGGTTATGAACCTTATCCTGGAACTCTTAATATAAAATTAAATTCAATGTTATATGTCGAGGCAAAAAAAGAGATGTTAAAATATCCTTCAGTATTGATTGAAGGATTTAGTGACCAATCAAGAACTTTTGGATGGGTAAAATGTTATCCTGCTTACATTAATGATAGCGCCAATATAAATTCATATATTCTGATATTAGAACGAACTCATTATGATGATTCTATAATAGAAATAATAGCTCCATTTTCAATTAAAGAACAATTTTCATTAAAAAATGGTGATTATATCAAAGTGAAAGTTAAAATGAATTATCCGAATAACGAATTAAAATCATATCTTGTAGAATGAGTATCCTAATTTTTGCTTTAATTCAGAACTCTTGATATTTGGAATAGGAGTATTTAATCTTAATATTCTAACATTGATATTTCTTTTCTTACAGTTTTCTGAAATATATCTCTCTGTATGAGATTGATCATAACCTAGTGCTATAATATCAGGTTTTACATATTCCACTGTATCAAATAATGTTCCTTCTTTTCCTATTAACGCCAAATCTACGAAACTTAATGAAGAAACCAGTTCCTTTCTCAAGTTTTCATTATGCAATATTACTCTATTTTTTTTAATTTTTGTAGCTGTAGATGCAGTTGCAATTACTACTACCAAAAGATCACCGTGTGATTTGGCTGTCTTGAGGGTAAATATGTGACCAGGGTGTAATATATCAAAAACTCCTCCTACAAGAACTACCTTCAGGGTTTCTCTACCTAATGAATTAAGTTTATATTGTTCATGATTAATTTTTTCTATGAATCCTAAATCAATTAATCCCATTATCCTTGATTCAAAAAAACTTTTATCTATTTGATATTTCTCTTGTAAATATTCTAAAAATGATTTTGATGAATTTAAATTACTTACATATATTGCCTTCAAAATAGCTTTATCTAATGATTTCAATTTTCTCCCAAGATTATTTGAATATAAAGATTCGTAAATTATATATATATTCGTTTTAGAGGAAAATAGTCATTTTATATTATAATTCTCCTCTTTAGCTTAATTTTTGTTTATTATTACAATGAATGATATAATATTATTATTATAATTAATTATCCTTTCAAATAATTTCGAAAAAGCTAAATATATTTAAATAAACTCAAAAACCTTTACTCACAATACTTTTATAAGGTTATATATATTAAATAGTAAATTGGTCAAATTTTGTCCTGAATGTGGTGGAGAATTAAAAATGGATTCATCTACAAAAAATTTTATTTGTAAAAGTTGTGGTCTGTATGCTTCCAGAGACAAAATGGAGGAATTAAAAGATAAATCACAAAGTAATTCTTATGATTCTAAAAAAAGAATGCATGATGATTATTTAGATTGGTGGCAATCCTCAAAAAAAGAAAAACAAAGAAATTAATCTGTAATGATTAAAAGAATTCTTTAGTTTTTTGATTAATTTCTTTATCTAATGAGATCATCTGCTCTTCCTTTCTAGTTCTTAACACTGTTATCAACTCTGTTTCTTTTATGTAATTAATTGATAATATTTTATTTACAATTATATCTCTCATATCGTCTAAATTTTTAGCTCTAATTTTAATTATCAAATCAAATTTATCATAGATCTCGTGTATTTCTAAAATTTCATCTATTTCCATAAGATTTTTTATTGTTTCTTCAGTTTTTGCCTTTTCTATTTTTAAATTAATAAACGCTAAATGATCATATCCAAGCAAATTATTATCTACAAAAATAGTAAATTTTTTAATAACACCCAAAGCTAATAGTTTTTTAACTCTCGTATGTATAGTTGCATCTGAAATGCCAATTTGTTTAGCTAATTCTACAAATGGCAATGAAGAATTTTTACTTAAAACATATAAGATTCTACAGTTAATATAATCTAATAAATTAGGCTTAATATTCATATTCTTCATTTAGATTATCAAAATATATAATATTAATTTGATCATGATTGAATTTAGTATGTTATTTCTGAATATTCAAATTGTAAAATAAGTATAATAGCTTAATGAAATAAAAAAGCCCTAGTTTGAATTAAATATCATCAAATACCAAAAAATTTGCATATAGATGCAACAACATATCTTATGTTCAAAATGTCAAAATAAACATAGTATATATTTTCGACAATATTCTGGTGAATATCTCTGTAGGTCATGTTTTATCTTTTCTATTGAAGAAAAAACATATAGAACTATTTCAAAATTTTCAATGGTTAAGTATGGCGATAAAATTGCAGTAGGTGTTTCTGGTGGTAAAGATAGCCTTTCATTATTATTAGTCTTAAAACATCTCATTGAGAGAAAGAAAATTAATGATATTGTTGCAATTACAATAGATGAAGGAATTGTTGGTTATAGAGATGAATCTCTAAAAATAGTTAAAGAATTTTGTTCTAGATTAAATATTAAAAATGAAATTTTTAGTTATAAAGAACTTTTTGGAATGGATATGGATGAATCTATATCAATACGTCCATCCGAAAAAATGACTTCTTGCTCTATATGTGGAACATTTAGGAGAAGGGCTATAGATATAGCTACAGAGTATGTAGGGGCAAATGTTATAGCAACAGGACATAATCTTGATGATCAACTTCAATCATTTATGATAAATGTTATTTCAGGAGATATAAATAGAATAGGATGGATTTATCCAGAACCAATTTATTACGGTACAAAAAAAATAAAAAAAATTAAACCATTTATAGAAATTTATGAACGAGAAATAGTATTTTATGCACTTCAACAAAATATTCCGTTTCAATCCGAACAATGTCCATATCAGGATGAAAGTGTTAGGAGTGAAATAAGGGAATTCTTTAATTCTTTAGAGGAAAATCGGTCCGGTGTTAAATATAATACATATAATTCTATTTTGAAAATATCCAAAATATTAAAAAATATGGATAATTCCTTGAAAAATAAATGTAATATTTGTGGACATGAATCAACTAGACCAGTTTGTTCCGTTTGTAATAATCTAAAAATTTTAAAAAATGATTAATAGACAAATACAATATGGTAAGAATAAAAATTGCATAGATATGGAAGAACAAATGTGCTAGCTGTCAGCTTCTCTGGGAATAGGCTTTATGCTAGAATCAATAACTATTAGATAATAGCTAAATAGAAGTCTCTGTCTATCAAATCGAATGAAATTATGCCGAACTGGATGGATATGACCAACAAACTAGTCGAATGTATATGTAGTCTTGACTGTTAATTCTCGAAATGAGTGATCCTAGAGGAATCAATCTTAGGTACCCTAACCAAGCTAGTTTGTCTACGTGGTAGATTATATAACATACGAGATTGATTTTTAGCCAAGATGATACTAATAGGCTCTTGACTTCGCATTGATATAATGATAATTTTACGAAAGTCTAGGCTATAAAAACTAATTTAAAATATGAGGCTTAATTTTTATAACCAATGACGTAGCCTTAAGAAATCATCAATAGGTTCATTTTTTAAAACTTTGATTAATGCTTCAGCTTGTGGTACAGAAAGTAATGGTCTACTAAAATGATTATCTATAGCTATTCTTGGACAAGCTACTTGAATAAAAGCTTCAATTCCTTTGAAATTTCTTAATCGTTCTTCAGTAATTTCTGTTAATGCAAATAATTGTATTTCTTTTTCAAAGGCTTCAAGAGATTTTTTTAAATTTAAGGCTTTTATCTTTGCAAATTGACCTTCTTTTAATCCTATGATTATTCCAATTTTTTTTGCTTCTTGTGCTTTATATATTGATAGAATAGCCTTCTTTTCCATAGTCCTTGCCTTGTCATTTACTTGTTGAAATTCATTAAAATATGGGTCCAACATAAAAGTAGGTTTTTCTGTTGACATTGCAATACTAACAGAATGAAATATACTTTGGCCTAAAAAAACATAAGCATCAATTCTCTTTTGTATGTTATACGTTGGATAAAATTCACAGCCAAAAACTTGACCATCATTTAATTGTCCTTTACCTTCGCCAATTACTATATTAAAACCGGAATTCTCAAGTATTTTTTTTGATGATTGTATTTGGTCTAAATGTTGGCTATCTGTAACTATACCGAATGTTTTATATTCCCGATTTGTCATTTCTTTAGCAAATTTTTCTACTATTGTATCGAATTTTACATCATCATATGCATTGATCATAATTACTTTTTTATCAAAAGTTTCTATAGAAATTGTATGACCAATATTAAACAACAAATCTACACCAAGCATATCTGCAGCATGGGTATTGAGATCACAGGATCCCCAGCAAGTATCACCTATAATATAGGCTGGAATATCAAACAGTTCCATAACCTTTTTTCCTGCCTCTTGCATCTTTGGGAATAAGGCCTCAGGACCATTTAGTGCTATTGATGCAGGTTTTCTTTTTTTGATTACTTCAAAGATTTTTTCTTCATCAATGGAAATCAATCAACAATCACATTAACCTTCATAATCTCTCCAATATTATTTTTCCAGTTATTTATTAACATTCTCAATTGACTATATATATTTAGAACAATAATAATAGAGATATATTCTATAGAATGAAAAATGGCATATATTGGAGATGTTCCTATTAGTAAGAATTCTATAAAAATTATGGGAATAGTAAATGTCAGTCCAGAATCTTTTTATAAGAAGTCAATAAAAACTAGTATCGATGAGATTTCTTCTTATGCAAAAAAGTTAGAAAATGATGGAGCAGATATTATTGATATAGGTGCAATGTCAACTGCTCCATATCTTGATACCATGATTTCTTTAGATGATGAAATAGTCAGATTAACAAAAGCTATTAAAATAATAAAAGAAAATTGTAAACTTCCTATATCTGTAGACACTCCAAGATCCATAGTAGCAGAAGAGGCAATAAAGATGGGAGCACATGCGATAAATGATGTTTGTGGACTAAAATATGATCATAAAATGGCAGAAATCACCTCAAAATATAATATTCCTATAATAATAGGAGCATATGAAAAAAATTCTCATAAACTTCTAAAAGGCAAGTCTTTCTCAACAAAAAAAATCCTTAGTGATAGTATAACGATCGCACAAAAAGCCGGAATTAAGAAAACTAATATTATAATAGATCCATCAATAGGTTTTTTTAGAAATGAAAGTAATAATCCTTTTTTTACAAAAATAACAAAGATACCGTGGTATCTTCGGGATATAGAAATTGTATCTAATTTGAAGGAACTTTCTACTCTCTCTTTGCCAATTTGTATTTCGGTTTCAAATAAATCTTTTTTGGGAAAACTATTGAATCTCACAATTGATGAAAGACTCATTCCATCCTTAATAATGGAAGTTATTGCTATTATTAACGGTGCAACTCTTATCAGAACCCATAATGTTAAGGAAACAATGTTAGCATTAAACACTTTGCAATTGATATATTAGTATTATTCTATATTTTTCTATTATAAAATTTAAAACTTGTCAATTTAAAGGTTCATTAGTTATTAACTTTAGAATGATGCAAAACTTATAATTCTTCTTTATTTTAATAATAAGATGAAATATTGAATATTAAAGAAGGTCTAACTTTTGACGATGTATTACTAATTCCAAAACGTTCTCCAATTATATCTCGGTCCCAAACTAATTTAAAAACAAGATTATCCAGAAATATCAATTTAAATATTCCTATTATTAGTGCTAATATGGATACAATAACTGAATCAGCTATGGCAGTAGCATTAGCAAGAGAAGGAGGTATTGGAATTATACATAGATTTATGACAATACAAGATCAAGTAGATGAAGTATTAAAGGTTAAAAGATCTGAATCTGTGATGATAGAACAACCATATACTATTAGTATAGATTCATCTGTAGGATATGCAAAAAAAATTATGCACGATTTTGGAATATCTGGCCTCTTAGTAGAAAAAGACAAAAAATTGGCAGGAATCATTACTAAAAGAGATCTTTTATTCGAAACTAATTTTGAGAGTAATGTTTCTTCAGTAATGAGTAAAGATGTAGTTTTTGCTGAATTAGGAACTACGATCGAAAAAGCTAAGGATATCTTGCATAAGAATAGAATAGAAAAATTACCTATAATTGACAAAGACAAACAAATCTTAGGATTAATAACTAGTAAAGATATTTTAAAAATGGAAGAGTTTCCAAATGCTTCTAAAGATAAAAAAGGACGTTTGTTGGTTGGAGCTGCTGTTGGGGTCAAAGGAGATTATTTAGAGAGAACTGAAGCATTATTGGAAGCAGGTGCAGATGTTATAGTTGTTGATATAGCTCATGGTCATAGTGACAATGCAGTAAATTGTGTTCATTTAATAAAAAAAGCATTCAAAGATTGTGAATTAATAGCCGGTAATATAGCCACTGGCAAAGGAGCAGAGGATTTAATTAAAGCTGGTGTGGATGCTGTAAAGGTGGGAGTAGGCTCAGGATCAATTTGTATTACTAGAGTTATTACTGGATCTGGTGTTCCACAATTAACTGCAATTTTTGATAGTGTAAAAATATCTAAAGAATATGAAGTTCCTGTAATTTCTGATGGTGGCATCAGAAATTCAGGTGATGTAACCAAAGCACTTGCAGCAGGTTCTTCATCTGTAATGGTGGGAAGTCTATTAGGCGGAACAGATGAAAGTCCTGGAAAAACACTGGTTAAAAATGGTAAGAAATATAAAATTTATAGAGGAATGGCATCTTTTTATGCTTCACTAGGGAGAAAATATCGCGAAGAAGGAGAACAAATAGTAGAGTCAGAGGATCTTAATGATTACGTACCTGAAGGTGTAGAAGCAATGGTTTCCTATAAAGGAAGTGTAGTAGAGATTATCCGTCAATTAGTTGGAGGTTTGCGTTCTGGATTAAGTTATTGTGGTGCAAAAACCATTAATGAAATGCAACAAAATGCTGAATTTGTACGAATTACTACAGCTGGTTATATTGAAAGTCAACCTCATGATGTTAGTGTTATGTAGATAACTTATTGTTATTGTTAATGGATAAAGTCGAATTATTCTAATTTATTTATATTCTCATATCTTTTATAATTGTCTATTTCATATAGAAACTTTTTAATAAAAAAATAGATCTATTAAATTATATATTGTAATTTATGATGATATCATATTGTCTATTGATGTAACTGTACAAGTATTAAAGGAAAATATTGGAAAGAACATAGTAATTAAACTAAAAGGTGATAAAGTAGTTAAAGGTATATTAGAAAAATTCGATCAACATATGAATCTAGTCCTAAGTGATGCTACAGAATATAAGGCTGAAGAGGCTACTAAATTAGGAAATCTACTTCTTAAAGGAGATAATATAATAATAATCTCTCCACAAGAATAATACAAAATATTTTTTGTTTTTCTTGCGATAATCATGAAGTATTAATTTTTCTATCTATTATTTTATCGGTGCATGGACTTTGGTCTTCATTTCATGTTATACATGATCAGTTCGCCCATCGATTGCCATGCACCGATAGTAGTACTGATTGATATTCCGAAAATTAAATTGTGTGTATTATAATTATCTGTTTATCTGCATCAACCGTAACTTTGGTATTATTATCTAATGATTTAAAACTTGAGCCTGTTCCATCTACAAGAGGTATATTTGATATTGCACAACCTGATGCAGTTATAATGTCGCATCTATTAGTACAAATAATTGCCTTTGGACTGACACCGTTGATTTTTAATGAATAAAAAATATAAGCTCCTACACTACTTCCAATACAATTAGGTAAAATAAGAATTCTATCTTTAACTATTTGATTAAATAAATCATGATCTTCATCTTTTATCCTTCCAGATTTCGTATCTAACATTGAGAGCATATTAATTGGTCTATGCGATAATAATGCTAAACCATCTGCCTTTCCGCCAACAATTTTTTTACAATTTATCTTTATCATCAAAGAAATTACTCACAATATTCTTTTGTTATGGTTTCCATATCTTTCAAAGAGACATCTATTTTGTTTGAATGTTTCATATAGTACGCACATTTTATACTATTAGTTACAATTGAATCGTAATCATTTTTTGTTATTAGCGGTGTTAAGCATGTACAGGAATCACAAATAATATCTGCACCTGCATTTCTTAATCTTTTTATTATTTCACTATTACATTCCATTTCTGTTACAGAACGAGGACAAAATATTTTACATGGTTTTCTAAATTTTTTTCCTTCGATTAAATGGACAAGCAAATTTAATTCATCTATACCTAATTGAGGGCTTCCAAATACTATTAATTCTCCCTTTTCAGAAGTATTTAAATCGTCTTTTACTTGATCAAGCTCTGTTTTTCCAAAAGATACTCTTTCACAATCATTATTTGTATTATTAAACATTCCAGCCCTACCTGATGTTCCAATTCCTGCTGATAGGGCTTTTGACTTGACAATATCTAAAATTTTAAAATCAGTTTCCAATCCTATACAACTTTCGTTAGTTATTTTCCCAGCAAAATAACCTAATAGTCCATAATCTAATTCTGTTTCTATATTTATTTCTGGTTGAATACTAATTTTTGGTTTTCTAAGTTCATCAATTAATAAATCTGAGTACGGAGTCTTACCAGTGATGGCACTTGCTAATGAGCTTAGAGCGCTCTCTTTGTTAGTTTTAATTCCTAACATGGAATTTACAAATACTGCAGCATTACTTTCTGCAAAACTAACTATCTCTCCTTTATTTGGCAGATCGAAAATTTCATAAGGTATACATGTGAAAGAAGGGTTTATACCTAAAGATAAATAAGAATTTATAATTGACATTTGATTTGATTTAAAATAATCTGAAAGGTTATTGTCTTTCCTAGAGTCAAATCCCATGGGGTTTAGAGTTGTTGTAACTGTAACTTTATTTTTTTTATCTAAACCTGAAAGAAATTTCACTCCAGCTTCTCCTATCGTATTAAAATTAACTCCTGAAATGTGAGCCCATTTTATAGGAATTAGTTTTGATGCATTGTTAGCATTTCCTATTGCAACAAGTATTTTATAAGATAGCCCTAATCCTTCTCCGTATTCTCCTTTTAAAGCCATCTCTTCTTGTCTAGTTAGTTCCATTTATTAAATTCATTAATAAAATATATATTGTCATTTAAAAGTTCTTGTGGTTATTTAAAAATGTAAATGATAGATAGTCTTCATTTAAAATGCTTTAACATATAGTCTATTAATAAGTTATTAATTATATAATCTGTGCAATTTGTAACGTGGTTTCCGTATTATCAAGATGTTAGAAAAAAAATGGGATATAGTACTGAAGAAGATCAAAAAGCTGCCTATATCCTGTCAAATTTGATAAAACGAAAATTTCTTGATCCTAAAATTTTGGATAAAAAAATTAGAGGTAAGCAAATCTTAATTATTGGCGCTGGACCCAATTTAGACCTTTATACTTCTTTTATCAAGAAAAATAGATCATTTGTTAAAATAGTTGCAGACGGTGCAGTGAAGTTTTTAATAGAAAATAATATTAAACCTGATATTGTCGTCACAGATTTAGATGGTGACATACGGTTTTTGATAAAAGCAGAAAAGCTGGGGGCAATTATGGTGATTCATTCACATAGTGATAATGTAGATTTAATGAAAAAATATATACCTAAATTTAGAAAAATTATTGGAACAACTCAGGTAATGCCTGTTGAACATGTATATAACTTTGGAGGATTTACTGATGGAGACAGATGTGTATTCCTGGCAGAAGAATTTGGAGCAAAAGATATTGTATTAGTTGGAATGTTATTTGATGATAGTATTGGGCCATATTCTAAAGAGATAATAAATAATGTTAAAGTCAAAAGAGAAAAACTACAAATTGCAAAAAGACTTTTACAGGTTCTTGCTAAAAATACAAAATCGAATCTTTTTGATACTTCTAAAAAACCTATAATCGGTTTTAAATATTTTAAAATTACAACTTAAGTTTTTAAAAATTTAATTAATACCTTGATTGGAATTGAAAAATAAATTCAAAAATATATTTTTTTCATTCAGTCATACAATTAATCTTTACTGATATTATTTCATAATGAGATCTTATTGTCAGTTATATCGATAACTTTTAGAATTGATTTTAGGAATGCCAAAAGTTTCATTAATTAGATATTCATTAGAATTCTAGAAAAGAATTGGTAGATTTATCTATCATTAATTTAATAATTAATGGTTAAATTATCATAGAGTTCTGATAGTTTGATTTTATAACATTCAGTAATATCTATATTAGTAATCGATTGTAAAAACAACTTTATATTCTTTCATTATATTTTACATTGAATGTTGAATTATTCAGAAGAAGATATTAAAAATGCTGCAGAATTAAGAGATTGGATATTAAAACAGATTTCTGATAAGCAGGACGAATTAGATCGACTTAAACGCCTTCTTCTACTTATTGATAATTTATTAAAACAAGAAAGCTTTAAACCTGCATCTACACTAGAACGTTCAACAAATCATTCAGAAGGTTCCACTATTAGCGAACGACAAGATTCAGTTATTCATACTAAACCTACTATAAAAATGGAAAGTAAAAAATATAATTCTACTAATTTAAATGAAAACGTTTCTACTTTCACGGAAACAAGGGATCTTAAGAGACTCAAAGATAATTTATTATTAGCAAAAGTAAATATTTCCCCACAATCAATTGAAATAACTCCAGAGAAAGGTTTATTCTTCAATATTGAAACTCCTCCATTTAAGTCATTTTTTATAAAAAGAATCTTAGAAGGAATGATTACTCAAGATCGAACAAAAAATCGTCAAAAACAACTTTCTAATCAAGATCTTTTAAATTATACTATTGATGAATATGAAGGAAGAATCAAAAAGATAATTATAAATAATTATAGAGAAAGAGAAAGACTCACTGATATTATTAATACTTCTGCATGGGTTTTTACAAGAATGTTAGAAAAAGATAATGCTCTTGGAAGTAGAACCTCAAATGGATAAAATAATTGTTCTAGATTTTGGATCTCAATATAGTCATCTTATATGTAGAAGAATAAGAGAGGCTAATGTTTTTTGTGAAATTTATCCTTATAATTTAACATCAGAACAAATAAAAAAACTTTCTCCTAATGGGATAATATTTTCTGGAGGTCCAGCAAGTGTATATACTAAAAATTCTCCAAAACCTGATAAAAAAATCTTTGAACTAGGAATCCCAATTTTAGGAATATGTTATGGACACCAAATAATTGTTGATAACTTTAAAGGAAAAATTAAAAGATCCAATACTAGGGAATATGGTAAGGCAATTTTGACAATAGATGACAAATCAGACCTTTTTAAAAACTTTGATGGAAGTATAAATTGTTGGATGAGTCATGGAGATACAGCAGAAAGTATTCCTACTGGGTTTAAAGTATTAGCTCATACAGAAAGTTCTTTCTCTGCTGCCATTGGAAATCAAGAAATGAAATTCTATGGCATTCAGTTTCATCCTGAAGTAATTCATACTGAACGTGGTTTTGAAATTTTGAAGAATTTTTCTATCAATATTAGTAAAGCAAAACCTGAATGGAATATCATGAATTTTATTGAAAGTACTATAGAGAATATAAAGAAAAATGTCGGGAATGATAAAATATTATGCGCAGTTAGCGGGGGAATAGATTCTACTACTGTTGCAGTTTTATTGAATCGTGCAGTTCATGATAATTTGCAATGTATCTTTGTTAATCATGGTTTGCTTAGATATGGTGAAGAATCTCTAGTAATGAATCTTTTAACGAAAATAGGTCTTAATGTGATCTATATAGATGCTTCCGAGAGATTTTTAACGAAATTAAAAGGAGTAATAGATCCAGAAGAAAAAAGGAAAATAATAGGTCGCGAATTTATTAATGTTTTTCAAGAAGAAGTGAAGAACGAAAAAGAACAATTTCAATGGTTAGCACAAGGAACCTTATATCCAGATGTCATAGAAAGTGGTATTTCTGTAGGACCTGCATCAATAATAAAAACTCATCATAATGTAGGAGGCCTTCCGACTATACTTAATCTTAAGGTGTTAGAACCGTTAAGATATCTTTATAAAGATGAAGTTAAAAAAGTTGCCAAAATTCTAGAGGTACCTGATGAACTTTTAAATAGACATCCATTTCCAGGACCAGGTTTAGCTGTTAGAATAATAGGGGAAATAACACCAGAGAAAATAAGAATTTCAAAACATGCAAGTAAAATTGTTGAAGATGAACTTGTTAATTCAAATTTATACGATTCTGTATGGCAAGCCTATGCTGCAGTAGGTGATGATAAAGCTGTAGGAGTAATAGGAGATGGACGTCTATATGGGAATATAGTAATTATAAGAGTAGTTAACTCAATAGATGCAATGACTGCAGACTGGACTAAACTTCCATACTCTTTAATGGAAAGAATGAGTAATAGAATTACAAATGAAGTAGATGGAGTATCATGGGTAACATATGCAATATCAAGTAAACCTCCGTCAACCATAGAACCGCAGTAATTTGAATATTGTTATTTTAGGATATTATAAGTTGAATTTTTATTAATTGATATAATTTATATTAATATTACCAAAATCAATATCTTCTTATCCTAATTTTTATTGGATTAGAAATTGGAATTATTCAACAAATAAAAAATTCCAATTCAAACTTTATGGTTCTATGTTATGGAAATTTTATTGGAACATTAACCAAAAATATGGTTAATGTTAATTAGCTTTTCTTCTAATACTTAATTTCTTTTAATTATAAAGTTTTTTCAAATAAATTCATAATTTACAATTATGTTACTGGGCATTTGGTATAACTATTTTAATATTTATTACATAAATATAGTAATTTAATTTGTTTATTATTAAAAAGTAATTTGATTTTAAAATATTTTTTATTTTAATTTAAAATGATATTAATTAATCTCATTGATATTTTCATAATTAAATTAATAAGTAAGACTAAATAATATTTTCCTATGTCTGATAAATCCGTTCGATGCCCGTATTGTGAATCAATATTTACTAATACTGATGATCTCTCTAAACACATTGATAGAATTCATTTAGGTTCTGGCCTTTTAGAGGGAGATACAAGAAAGTATTAGCATACACTTTTTATCATTTCTAATTATCTAACTTCAAATTTATCTTTTCATAATTCACCTTTTTTCTTTATTCGACCAATTTTTATTTTTATTTTTTTTGACCTTGAGAAGTATAAATTATATATATTTGTTTTTTTAATAGAATGCTAATGAAACTTTCTATTATATCTATTCTATTTTTTTTAATCGCATTTTTTCTATATCTGGACAACGAAATATTTGAATTAACTTATTCCTTTACAAATAATATTACTAAATTATTAAATATAGAAATGGTTTCAATTAATGGTTCTCTTCTATCAGATGGTAAATTTCTTATTGTTCCTGATCCATTCCAAAAATCTACAATGCTCGAAATATCTGATAATGATTTGATGGATTCAAATAAAACCATAGGAGTTATTTCCTTATCAAATATTTCAAATAATAATTATACTATTACACAAAAAGCTAGCAACAATAATTATTTACCAAATACAATTTCAAAGTTAATTGAAATTAATAATGACGATCCAATTTCTACTGTAAAATTTGTAAATAACTTTAATCTTACATCTAAAAAACCTTTGATTAGCGAGCCTAATTTTTTTACATATAATGCTAAATTTGTCTGTGGCTCCATTAGAGGTGATGAAGGACCTTTACGGCCCGGACACTATGATACCGATATAAGTATTTATAATAAACAGAAATATCCAATTAATTTATTTTGGAATGTTGTATTTAATAATGGAATCTCAACTAATTCGATAATAAAGACTGTTGATCCAAATCATTCAATTGGATTAACATGCAAAGACATAAAGAATTTAGCAAATTTAGACCATCATGATACTGACCTAATTGAGGGTTTTGTAATACTTCAAACTAACCAAATAAATATTGCCTCTTCAAATGATGTAAGATTTGCAAATGAACCAATTAGTGTTCAGGTCTTCTATACTGCTAATGCACTTGACTTTCTTCCCCGAGAAACTTTGGTAGAAAAATTTGTTTTTCAAATAATAAGTGATTCAACTGGAAAAATTCCTAAATCTCTTCTAAATAAGAATTTAGAAGTATCGTCCAGAGCAGATCTTAATTCTATTGCTGCACAAGACATTAAAGTTAAAAAAATTATATCATCTACTTATAATTTAACTGATAGGGAAATTGAAAATATAGAAATTGTAATTAAAGAAACAGACCTTGGTGTAGGAAATATGATTGATGACCATGCTATCTCATTATTGAGACTAAATCCAGAATAAGAAAATGAAGGTGAAATCAAACTGAAAGATGATTTATATTGTTTAAATTAAAAATAAGTCATTTTTTACCTTAATAAACCAGATCCTTCCAATGTGTTTATATTTTCATTATTTTGGGATTATGTATTATATTTTATATACTGATCCTAGGAAATTAGGGCTTGTTTACATCTTTTAAACTACTTTTTATTTCTTTAATAAAAATTTAATGACAAATAACTTAACAAAAACTATTTTTTACCTTAATATATCCTATAATTAATTTGATAAAGACGATATTGTTAAAATATAAACTTGTATCAATCATAATTATAAGTGCTTTTCTAATGACCATTTCTCAAAATTCTGTTAATAGCGAATGGAAAATCCCATCAATCGCTGATGAGACACCTCATGATTTTTCTATATTTGAAAATAACTTTCTCAAAATAGATTATCCTGGCAGCTGGAAATTTACGGAAACTAATGATTCTGTAACATTTGTTCCAGAAAATGATAATTCAAATACTCAAATAACAGTCAAAATAATTCCTCTTCATAGTGCTTCTCTAACAATAAAATCTATAGTTGATGTTACTCTAGATGAATTTGTTAAAACACTTGATAATTTTGAATTAATCGAATCAACTCATATTTCAAATTTAAAAGATGATAACCATAAACTTGTATATTCTTATTTGGATGAAAATAAAAATAAAATTCAACAGATAGATATTGGACTAATTCAAGGAACAAATCTATTTATAATTTCTTTAATTTCAAATTATATTGATTATTATCGTAATCTACCAATTTATGAGGAAATGCTTACGTCATTCAATTTTTATAATGAACAAAGATTATTAAATCAATTCTCTTCTCTTTTATTAACTCCTGTTGCTGATTTTGTGCCTGTTTTGGGAAACTCTTCGAATGTTACTATGGTTGAATTTGGAGATTATCAATGCACATTTTGCGCTAAATTTCATAATGAAATACGTGAACAAATTATTAAAAATTTTGTAGATTCAGGTAAAATCAATTTTATATTCAAAGATTATATTGTAAATGATAATGCAACTGACAGGAGTTCTACTATAGCAGCTGAAGCATCTTATTGTGCTGCAGAACAGGATAAGTATTGGGATTATCATACTGAATTATATGATAATTGGGGAGGAGAAAGAACTGGATGGATAACTAATGATAATCTAAAACAATTTGCAAGAAACATTGAGATACCAGATATTGAAAAATTTTCTAATTGCATACAATCTAATAAATATTTGAGTATTGTTCAAAATAACGATAATATTGCTCGATCTATGGGATTGACTGGAACTCCATCCTTTATATTGATCAAAGATAATAATATACAATCAATAATTCCAGGAGCGTTGCCTTATGAATTTTTTGAACAAACACTAAATGGATTGCTAGCCAGCTAATCCTTACATTTTTGATATTTTTATTTTTATAATTGTATTTTTTTTATTTGTAATTCTTAATGAGATATAAGGAGCTATAATTTAATATAATTAAATGATTGTCTGTTCTAAAATTAACAAATATTTTATCTTCTTGATCTTTTCTGTTGTTATCTCAATTATTTTTATCTCTTCATACACTATTAATTCCACGTTATCATCTAGTTTATTAATAAATGAAATATTGTTCTTTAACCAATTACCCACAGCATTCGGAGATCAAGTAGAAGATCAAATAGAATTCTCAAAACAACAGGCAATTGAGAAATTTAAAAGTCAATTCTGTGGAATTAATTCTAAGCCTAATTCTAATCAATATGTTCAAGAAATTAAGTTGAATAATGAATGTGAAATGCCATTGGCAATAACAAACGATGATAATGAAGAGGGAATATGGTACATCTCTACTAAACATGGATCTCTAATTTTTTATGACTTTAAAACAAAAGCCTTTACGAAATATGATATACCTATTTGGTTATCACAAGATAATCCTATTGACTCATCTCAAGTTTGGGATCTTAAACTTGATCCATCCAAAGAAAATTTGTGGTTTACTGACGAAAAACAAAATTTAATTTGGAAATTCAACAAACAAAAAAAAGTATTCGAACATTTCAAAATCCCTGAAACTAATTTATCTTTTGGTACTATTTATCCAGTGTCTCTTGATTTTGATAACAACGGTAATATTTTCTTTGTAGGTATTAGATCACAATCATTATGGATTGGCAATATCGCTTTAATGAAAAGTGGTACATCTGACGGAATTACTAAGATTCCACTTCCTGTTGAAGATTTTAAAGATTTTGATCCCTCTATTATCAGTACAGGCTCGCTTGTAGTAGATAAAAAAAATAATAATGTATGGGCATCAGTACTTGCATTTGGATACAAAGGCCAAGTTTATAAATATGATATTTCAAACAAATCATTTAAAAAATATGATATTGGCGATCTTCCTTCACCTGTCGGTATGACTCTTGATGAAAACGGTCATATTTGGATAAGTGACCATGGTACTAGTATTTTTGTTAAATTAAATCCTATTAATGGTTCTTTAACAAAATATGTAACCTCTCCAATTTCTCAAAAAATTTTTGCAGGAGAAAAAATTAGTGGTCAAGCATATACTTTACCTTATTGGATGAAAAAAGGACTAAATAATTCTATTATTTTTAACGAACATATTGGTAATAAAATTGGAAAATTTTATCCAGAGAATATGACATTAGTTGAATATTGGGTTCCTTCACAAAACAAACAATTTGGACAATGTCCTCCAGATTCTCCTGAGAACAGTTGTGGTATTGGAAATATATTACAAATCACTAATGAAATCTATAAAAGGTCTATTTGGTTTACTGAGTGGAGTGAGAACAAGATCGGTTATGTGGATACTAGTATACCCCTACCTTTTTCAATTAATACTACAGAAAAGGAAATAACCCTTAATCCTGGCGAAAGCAAAGAAATTAAATTCAATATTAAGGCACATACTGATTCTTCTCTTCATCCTATATCTGCATCTACATTTACTCCAAGCGGTAACCTAGGTACATCTTATGGAATTTTTAGTGAAAATTCCATTAAATTGAAAAAAGGTGACTCAAAAGAATTATCCTTTGTATTCACTCTGTCTAATGATGTTGCGATAGGAAATTATGTTTTGATGCTAGGAGCTGAAGATGATATTATATCAATTTCAAAAGCTATTCTTATTAATGTAATTTAATTCTCAATTAAGTACTTATATTGATAACAGAATTATTATTTTCAATATACTAAAACAATATATTCTTTAATTTTGATTTATAATTTGAGCAAAAGACAGTTCATACTCCTCAGGATCCAAAATATGAAAGTACCGCTCTCCCCATTCTCCATTTCTCGGCTCATTCTTTATGGTAATCAGATTTGTAATATTCTCATCATTTTTAAAGTAATGGTATAGTTTATCAACATTATCTGCATAAATAACAATTCTACCAAAATTATTATTAAATTTTGTTAGTTCATTTGTAAATTCTAAATTTAAATATGTTCTAGAATTACTGAGATCATCTTTCATTTCAAAAGTAGTAAATGTGCTATCAGGTCCTCCATATGTAAGAGTTAACCCTGGAACTTTTGAGTAAAATTTCCATTCTCTTTTCATATTTTGAATTTTTAAAGTTATAGCTGATATCTTTTGTACTTTCATAAGTTATTTATTATGTATTGATTAAGAAATATAAAATATTTATTACTAAATAATATTTCGAATTTTTTACTATAAGATTTATAATATAATTTGAACTAAATAAATCTGACTAATTTTTAATATACTTAAAATGTACTAGATCATAATATGGGTGTAATTTTATGGATGATTGCAATAATACTATTCTTAGCTATTATCGGATTAGGATGGGAGACTTTTTTGGCTGGAGTGCTAAAGGGTGTAGATAAAATTGGTATTACTCCTGTAATCAAAAATATTACTGATACTACTAAGGAATCTCTAGAAGGTGTAATCTCCGACTCTTCTAGAAATACTCTAGAAAATACTCTTAATTTTCATACTTGATAATTTTTGGTTATCAAAACTATAAGATAAATAATATAATAATAATAATAATAATTGACTTTATAAGGCTATATTAGAGTCTGTTGAAAATGTTCGAAATCTACTATCTCCGTTTTTTCTCCTTTAATAATACGAGTAAGTATTTCAATTGCAGCTTTTTTATGAAGGTATTCATTGTTATTACCACATCTGTAGGAAAATGTACAACGAGGACATCCATCATCATTTTCACATGTACATTCCATTAAGATAGAATGGGCTCTTCTTATGGCTAATTCAAATTTATCAAAAAGACTTTTACTTGCCCCATTGCCTCCAATACTTCCATCATGAATTACTATCATTCCCGTATCTCCTAGTGAAATTCCTCCTATATCTTGAGATGCTCCGCCTATTAACATACTACTTCCTTCTATAACTACATGTTCGGTAGCATGATATCCGCTCATTTCGACTTTTTCTTTTTCTGATACCATTTCTAAAATTTCTATTGGTCTTGGGACTCGAAATATAAACCCTTTTGTAGAATAACTATAAGTTATTGGCTCATTCAAAAAAACTTTTTTTCCTTGATTGATCTCCTTTCCAATCTCTATATTTGAATACCCTATTACTTTTTTCAAAATATTTAAAGAACAATATCTTAAATTAATTCCAAAAATTTCTTTTTGTTCAAATATTTCTATTATTTCTGGAAACTCTTCCATTATAGATTTTGTATAGAATGGATAGTCATTTGGTATAGCTTCTATATCAGCAAAATTTCTTTCTGCATTATCATCAATTGTTAATTTTTGAACTTTATATCTCTTTCCTGAAAGAAAGTAAATGGCATTATCATGCAATTCCTCTAGTGCTTGTGGCAAATTTCTATTTCCAATGATTTTGCCATTAAAAACAATATTTACATCATTTCCAATTCCCCTTATGTTATACTTTTTCAAAATAAGGTGTTGTCCAAGATTTGGAACATATCTTCCATTACTAAATTTTACCAATTCCTTTTCTTCCAATTTACAAAGAAGTTCTAAATATTTTTTCGATTCATATTTTGAAATAGGTCTATCATAACACATAGCAAGAATTTGATTTTCCATTATTATTGGATTTAATGGATCAATATATGGTATTTCTTGATCAATAAAATAATCATCAGGATGATTTTTATAATATTGACTTATTGGATCATTTCCCAATGTCAAAAAAGCATATCCCTCTTGTCCCTTTCTTGCTGCCCTTCCTAGTCTTTGAATCAGTCTGTTTATGGGAACAAGATTGGATATTACAGCATCAACATCTCCAATATCTATACCTAATTCTAAAGTTGGTGTAGAAGAAATAACATCTATTTTTCCACTCTTAAAAGAATTTTCTACAATTTTTCTATTTTTAGGCGGAAGTCCAGCTCTATGAACTCCTATTTTAATTCCTTGTTTTATAGAAGCGAAAGCTATTAATTCTGCTGATATATGTGAATTATTAAAAACTAAAGTTTTATGGTATTTAGTAATTTTTTTTATTAACTCAATTACTAATGACTTATTTGACCTAAGTGAGGGATATATAATAGCAAAATTGGTGTGACCTCTTTTTCCTTCACCAATCACTATATCCATTTTACGAGAAAATAATAGATCACAAAATTCCCTAACATTTGGTAATGTCGCAGAACATGCAATCATTTGCAATTTTTTATTATCTATTATTCTTTCTAATCTTTGAATAATATAATGAACATTAGATCCAAATATTCCTGTATAGACATGAACTTCATCTACAATTAAAAATTTCAACGTATTCAATAATTTTATAAATTTAGTATTATTCAAAAGATGATAATGTATAGTATCAAAATTTGTTAATACTATATCTGGTGGGAATTCATAGAAATTTTGTTTTTCATTTTCAGTTAAATCTCCATCAAATATTTTTACTACAATATCTATATTTTTTGAATAGTCGATTATTTTTGATAGTTGATCTCTTGCTAATGCTTTTGTTGGATAAACAAAAATTGCTTTTATTCCCTCAGTTCTGAATTCTTTTTTACTGTTAAACCACTGAATCTTTTTGTTAGTTACCTGAGTTTTCGAATCATATATCATTTGTAAAATTGGAATACAAAAAGCCTCTGTTTTTCCAGAAGCAGTAGGAGCAATAATTACTGTATCTTTATTTCTAAGAATATTGAAAATAGCTTCTTCTTGAAATTTAAATAATTTTTTAATATTTTTAGACTTTAACTGGTTTACTAAAATATCATCCAATGGTAATTCGTCTAAATTTTTACCTGTATCTATTTTTGATTCTTCTAATTTTTTAACTTCAACGACATAGTCTAAATCTGAATATAAAATTTCGTTAAGGAGGTTGTCGTTACTTATACTACTTTTTTTAATCATTTTTGCTATTTCTTTTTTTGATCTTACTATTTTTTCATTTTCAAGTACTATTTTTAAATCTTCAAAAACGGTTACATGACCATTATCAAACTTATCTAGAAACGCCAAGTATGTTTCATCTATGTTATTATAAAATGGTAAAACAGAGCATATTTCACATTTTTCGCAAATGAATAATAATCGCCCATCAAAAATCTTATTTATTTTTATTGAATTTAAAGATGAACAATTAGGGCATCTATATTTTTTCACATTAAGAAAATAAATAAAACATAATAAATTGTTTTTCCGGTTTACTTTAAATTTATAAAAATAAAGATTTGATACAAATTTATGTTATTGAGCTGATTCTAAACAATATATATTGAAATACTTTATATTCTAAAATCATATACTAAAAGATGATTCAGATTTAAATTGGTAAATTTGAATATACATCTTTATAATGACTTTAATAAATAAACTAAAGTTTATTGATAGAATATTTGTTTGCTAATAATTGATTGTCAATCAATCTCATCTAGACAAGCACAATATGAATTATAAAAGAAGGAATGAAGACATTTAATAAGTACACGCCATATGAATTAGCCCTGTATTTGAGAATAAATCTATGAGAAAATTGTCCTCTAATATAGAGAAACAATTAGCATAGCAGAAGACTCTATAAAAGTTTCCTATATCTTTAAAAACATAAAATAGTCTTCTATTTCATTTATAATGACTAATAAATAAAGTAGGGAATTATTTATTATAAGCGTGATCGATCGAAATTATCAAAAACAAAAAATTCTTGTGGAAAAATTTATAAAGAAAAATAAAAAAACTGATCATTATATTATTTTAAATGAAATCGATATTGATTATGATACTCTTATGAAAATATTATCAGAATTAAGAAGAGAAGGA
>DASSVK010000079.1:0-8408 GCA_035706205.1 Nitrososphaeraceae archaeon
TCTCTAACCGGGCCAAACAAAATATCTGTCGGAAATAATGTATACAAATTGATACATCCTTCACTACAATCAAAATTTCAGGAAATGAAGATAAAAAAAGGAACTAATGAATGGAAATATATTGATCTGGAAAACAATTTGCCATACAAAGTTTATACAACGAAATAAAAGAATATCGATATAATAAAATAAAATAAAAAATTTTACCTTATAAAAACAATATCATTATCAAATGCAAATATATATAATTACATAATTGCTGAATAAACTGAGATAAATTAAAAAACCTCAAAACCGCTACCTTATACATCATGACATTCATAACATTGATTAATTTGTATATATTGTGGGGAAAATTTTAATTTATCCTTAGTACCTATCATAATAAGTTACTTAAAAATGTTACCAAAATTGTATTTCATTAGAAAAATATATCGATATTGATTATGATTTTATAATATCATATTTGAAATTAACAATAATGGGTTTGAAACTCATGTGAAAATTGAGTTAGAATACTATTAAAGCATCAGATAAAAAAAAGCTTATCTATATATACTTGACTATTTTTATATTCTGAAATCTAACTGACTATTTATAGAGTCAAAAAGTAAATATTATTTTTTAGCATATGTTAAACTTCCTACTATATTCTATTAAAAGGAGGATTTGTGTAGAGGATGCAATTTCTCTATTTGTTTTTTCATTGCCTGCTCTAGCGACCTTTAATTTTTTTATGCTTTGAATGACTATTAATAATATATGTATAGTAGTATTAATAGAATGAAATGTTCTTATTGTGGAAAAGGTGAGATTGTAACTCCTAATCCTAATCAATCTATTGATGAATACCTGAATACAAAAAAATGTAGTAGTTGTGGAAAAATTGGAAGATGGGATATTATACCTACTCACGCACGCAAATTAAAATGAAATAAAATGATAAGAGAATACAGTTAATACAATATATGCGATTTTTTTATGCCTAAAAAATTCGATAAAAAAATTAAAAGGTAGATTATTCCTACATGCATAGATCATTTAAAATTAGTATTCAATAGTAATATTTCTGCTTATTTATTCATCGATTATGGCATTTTTCTGAGAATTGATGTTAAACTAATTAATTAATCCTAATATAATATTGAAAAATTTGAGATAGTTTAATCTTTTTGTATTGTTTTGCTTCTTCCTCGGTTATTTTAAAATAGACTGTAGCACTATCAAAATAGTCAACTAAGTTCTTTGGAATATAGAATCTGTCATTATCGCCCCGAGTACCTTTTTGAGTTACTATGTATTCACCAGAAATATCTTTAGTTTCACCAAGATCACAGCTCTCATAAATTCCTCTTGCCTCTTTATTGACAATATCTATAAAATTATATTCAGTAAAATCACTTGTCATCTATTTGCGTGTAATACATTTTATTTAAGCCTTCTACTTCAACCATTGGAGACAATTTATTAAAGTAATAGCGTTCTAAGGAGTACATCCCACAACAATAGAGATTACAGAGGTATTGTATACACATATTTGTATATTCTTGATTGTTATTGGTACATCCACTTTGCTAATATACTATTAATAATTTGAGATAATTTAATTAATTTAGATCACATTATAATTCGAACTAGTTGAACAGGTTTGTGGATTAGAAGGTCTCCGCGGCTATCACAGTAATTGCCAAGTATGCCAAATGAGTTTTAAATAAATATGATATTATTTAATAATATCAGAGATGTGTATATTATCCATATTGAAATTCTCAGAAATATAATATAATATAATAATTAAATAGCATTATATTCAATAATTTCATTGTTGATATTAAGAGTTATGAATAAAAAAAATACATTTAAAAGTCTTTGTCATTTTAACTAGTTCAATCAGCAGTTGCTAAATAAAATATCATTATATAATTTAAGAGAACAATTTAGTCATATTCACACTAATAAAATTTATTGCTGCTCTTTGATTATACTTTTACATATTGTTTTAATTAGAAAGGAGTTGTAAAATTTAGTACACAATTTGCATTATAATAGTATTAACAATAATAAAAGTAATAATAAAGACGATTACAATAATAAATACAATCTATCTATTTTCTCTATTTCAAAATTACACGATAAAAATAACAACAACAAAAATAATCTGACAATACTAATGGTATCTACAGAATATCCACCAATGTTAGGTGGGGTTGGAAGATATACTCACAATTTAACAAGAGCATTACGTAAATTAGGAAATACTGTTTATGTGGTTTGTAATGAGAATGGTGATGGAGATTTTTTTGGTTTGTATCCTTTCAACAAAAATAATTCAGAACTGTTATTAGAAATAGTACACAAAGTAAAACCAGATATTGTTCATATTCAATTTGAACATGGATTATATGGTTTGAAATTGGCTTCACTAAATCCAAGAAATACTTGTACCACTATTGACACTTTTTATGATATTTGTGAAACTCCTATTGTTACAACCTTCCATTCTGCCTATACTTTTAAACAGTGGATGAGTATGGTTAAACCATTAGAAACTAAAAGTGGATTATTAAATCAATTAAAATCAAAAAAGGACCACATATTTCAATATTGGAAATTACTGATAAACTATAAATCATTCCATAATTTAAATAATGACAAATTATCGAAAAGCAAGTGTGGGATAGTCTTTTCAGAATACCTCCAAAATTTGGTTAATGAAAAAAGGAATAATAATCAACACACTTATGATAATAAAGAATTTGATTCTAATATTAAAAAAAGTATAATTTATCATGGCGCACAATCTATTGTACCAGTTTTGCCAGAAATAAAAAAAGAAGCAAGAACAAAATTTGGTCTTCCCGTTGATAAAACAAAAAGGATAGCACTAGCGATAGGTTTTAGAACTGGTACCAAAGGGTGGGATATTCTAAAAAAAATTAATGTACCAGCAAATTGGCTAATAGTAATTAATTCATCTAAAAATCACTACAACATTGAGAATTATAAACCAGAAATAATAACTAAAAACAAGTTAAATAATATAACAAAAATTATTGATATACAAAGAGATTTCCTAAGTGAGAAAGATCTTTCGCTTTTGTTTTATGCATCAGATGTTATTCTATTACCTTACAAAGTAAGTTCTGGTTCAGGAGTGATGTTTGACGCCTTAGCACATGGACTTCCATTTATTGCAACAGATTTACAATTCTTTAACGAATTTGCCAGGAAAGGCTTAGGAATAACTGTAAAAAGGGATCCTTGTGAATTTGTAAAGGCATTAAATGAAATGGAAAATAATTATCATTTTTATTCAAAAGCAGTGAATAAATTTAGATTAAATTTAGAATGGGATACAGTTGCAAATCAACACAATGAACTATATCTTGATATATTAGAATGCATACATTCTACAAAAAAAAATATGCAATCATCATCAACAACTATTGCATATAGTAATAATTCAAAAATGAAGAATAAATAATATAATTTTAAACCAATTGATGCTATAATCAAGAACAAGATGAAATTTTGAGTTAATACTTAATCAGTATATAGAAAAAGTTATTCATCAATTGTTAGTTGGCGACTAGAATAATCCCTCTCTCCTATTACCGCCTTTAAGACTATCTAATATGTTATCTAGAAATCCTTCTCCTTCTTCTTGTTGTTGTCCTTGTTGTTGTCTTTGTCTTGTTTTCTCTCTTAATACTTTTAATGCTTCTTGATAAGCAATTCTTCCTTTTTTTCTATCACCATTACAACATTCATGAGATATTTTATCAATAACTTCATCTTCTGATACATTTTCTTTAATACTTGTAAATCTTTGTCTTTCATCATTTGAAAACATATTTGTTATACCAGAGGGCAACAATGACATCAATCCTGATGCTCTTTGGGGTTCAGCATTACCTAACAAGAACTTTGATACTAAAGATAGTCCAATTCTAGCAGCATTAGAGGATAGTCCGCTTCTTTGTGAAAATAGTCCAAATATATCATCCAGCATGTCATATCATGGACAATAAATTTTATAATAATTGCTTATTTACTATTAGAATAGTTATAATTAATATTATAAAATTGTGATTTATTTAGTTATAAAGCCATAGCCCTCTTTGGAGAAGCAACCACACGAATGTACCATGTAGAAGGCTATGGTATGTGTATATGCTTGTTTGTCTTCAAATCCACAGCATTCGAGACAGATGAAATAGGTAGGTAATGAAACTAGTAAGTATTTTATTTATTATTTGATTAACTTTGTTAATTAACAAAATTATTTATTAAATAATTTTTTAATTACCAAAAACTTATTTGTGAGAAATGCATATTCTATTACAATCACTGAATAACTACTGCTATACAATTCTCTGTATAATAATATCCATTTTTTGAAAGGTATCTAACGCCATTGTATGCCTTTGTGTTCATCACCTCTATTATTATAGAGAATAATAACAATATAGCATCCCCCTCTATCATACAAATAGTTATTCAGTGATTTGGGAATGGAAAAATTCCACAACCTAGTCCATATAATTGAAATGGTAATAATGTTGGTAGCAGCAGTAGTTGTTAACCTCTTCTACTGCCATCTTATCAACAGTATTATCATTTCTTCCTTTTTCCATTCCCTGCTTAAATTAATTTAATTTTTTGCGAAATATAAAACAACTACGTTCAAAGACTAGACAGACTAATATTTCTTTTACTTTTTGTCTTATAGACAAATTCTCTCTGCTTATTCTTATTCGTTTTTGTAGAACCCACATCCGAATACCGGCAGTGGGATTCGAAGCTTCATCCATCAAATATGGGTTCTACTTTTTAGTATTAAGATATTTTGATTAATTAAAAGATCATAGTTTAAGGTATACATAATGGTGCTTTAGTATTATTCCTAATTATGTATCTTTTATTAGTAATATTTTTATCGTATCGGAGTCTTTTATCTAATAGAGATTACGATATTTTGCCAATCTCGCTAGTATTCATAATGTTATATTTTAGTCATTAGTCATTGAAATAACTATAAAATAGGTTATTATTATTTACTAATGTTTATTGTTCTTGTTAGTAAAAGTAGTCATCTAAACATCATCTTATTATTAACATCATTAATAATTGATTTCTACAAAAATATATCAAAAATATGTAAAATCATCTGAATAAACTTTAATACAATTAAATAATGTATTGTATAAAAAATCAATATCACTTTTGGAGCCAATAATACAAATCCAAGATAATAGTCATATTCTTGGAGTTTATTCTTCACCAGAGAGAAAAATAGAAGATGGTTTAGAATTTCTTAGAATTGGATTTGAAGAAAAGAATGAAGCAATATTGATGATTACTAATGAACTAACTAAAAAAGAAGTTAGAAATGAAATAATGAAAAAATGGAAGATTTCTCGAGAAGACTTGGCAGGCTTAGAAAAAAATGCCATTATAAATATCAAAAGTTCTACAGAAATCTATTTCTCAACTAATATAATAGACCGTGACAGGATTGCCAAACAGTATTCTGATCTAGCATACAAAGCAATAGAAAAAGGAAAAAGAGGTCTAAGAGCATTTGGAGATATGAAAATCTTTTTTGAAAAAGGATATGAAAAATATGTTATTGAATTGGAAAAATCATTTCCACCTTTAACTGATTTTCCAATGACATCTATTTGTGCTTATGATTTAGATGATTTTGAAAATCTAAATTATCGATCTAAAAAAATACTTTTTAATCATCATAATCTTTATCTCAAAGATAATTTATTCCGAACTATATTTGATAATTCATCTCCACCTGGTTTGATTGAACATATTTGTATGTACTATGAGAAAGAATCACAATCTTCTTCTTCTGTTCCTATTACAAATAGTCTGCTACGATACCTTGGCGAAGGACTACAAAAAGATCAGTTATGTGTTTATCTTTCTTTGCATAATATGGAAAAAGATCGTCAAAAAAAAATAATACTATCACAAATTCCGAATCTAAGAAAGTTAGAAGAAAAAAATTTTATGGTAATTAAAAATAGTGATGATTATTATATCAGTGCAACATGTGACAATCTAAAAATATTTGAAGATCTGAAAAGACAAATTTTTGAGAAAGCAATATTACTAGACAATAAAGAGATTAGAATAGTATGTGATATTCCAAATTTTCTTTTTAAAAATAAACATTTTGATCAATGTGTTGCTTTAGAAGAATGGTGGGATCAAACAATAGAAGAATTGAATAAAAAGCATGGATTAAGTGTATCATTATTATGTTTATACAATAGTAACGATTTTCAAAATTCTCCTTTTAAACATCATAAACATAGAATAAATGATATTCATAATATTGTATGTGATTCAAAGGGAATAGTACACTCAAAATATTCAAAATCTGATTCACTAACAGAGAGAATAAAGTGAGAAAAAGAGTGAGAAAGGAGGAACAAGAAGATAAAATGTTAGAAGATGTTAGAAATAATAATAAAAAAACACTACTATTAGTTACAGATAATATTCAACATTATCAACAACATTTTAATAATTATAATATCAATAATTATAAAATAATATTAGTCAATTGGAATGATATTTTGACTTTTATTACAAATTTTGATCATACTGAACGTAAAAATCTTGAATTAATTATTTTAGATATTTCTACAACAGTAGTAGTAGAAGATACAAAGATCAATCAAATACCTACTACCACGATAGAAGAAATCAAAAAAATATTTTATGGTAAAAGAATATTTTTTATTTTACCATCAGAATCCATGATAGAAAGATTTGTGTCCATGGGAATATCTACAAAGGAAGATATTCGAAATCATCCATTTTCAGTATTTGATGTAATAGATTTAATTGCAACTAATAAGAAAAAAGAAAGACTTGATCGACTAAAACTAAAAGATCATTGTATGCATACATATTCTTCTGCTGATGATAAGATCAAAGATGCAATTAAATTTCTAAAAGTAGGACTAGAAAATAATGAAACAACTCTATTACTATTAAGTAGAGATATTGAATATCCTTATTTTAAATCTCAAATGGCATTACATGATATTCATATAAATAAATTACAGAATGATGGATTGTTAAAGATTGCCTATACTGAAGAATTTTATTTATCCTTTAATCAAAAAGACAATGAAATTAATACAGTAACAGTAGATAATGATAAAGTACATAGGAACTTCTTTAATTTAGCAGATCAAGTTAGGAAGAAGGAAGGAATTAAGGGATTGCGAATATTTGCTATGCTTGATTGTTTTTTTGAATATGGTTTAGTTGATGAATTAATTGATTATGAATGTGAAACTCCATTTAAATTTAGCAAACCAATTCTTGGAATATGTGTTTATAATGATAAACATATATCACAATTATCAGAAGATCAAATCAGAAAACTAGTATTATCTCATAATATTGTTTGGATATAACTTAATCATTTCCTTCGATTTTTTTATAATTTATATTCTATTTATTACTTATAATATCATCAGTAGTTGTTTTTTATCATCTTATTATTGGTGATTGGTTAAAAGTAAATGAACTTTACTTGAGTTCACAATAGAATAGTGATGTTTTAGTATTATTCCTAATTATTGTAACCCTTCATAATTTTTTATTTTATCATAGTCTTTATCAGAAAGAGGTATACATTTATTTTTGCCAATCTCCTTTGTATTCATGAAAATATGTATTATATTCTCGTCTTCAGTCATTTGAAATAATCCTAAAAAAACAAGTTATTATTATTTATTATGATTATTTATTTAATTCATATTATTTAGAATTATTATTATTGCATTTTGTCTTTTTTTTATTTAAATAATTATAATGTGGACAGTATTTGATTTTTTCTAAATCTTCCTTAGTTAGAAAGGCGGAAACAGACTTACTGAAATTGGAGAATTGATAATTAATCATAATTAAGAGAAAAAATGATAAGGTAAAAGAAGATGGCACTTGCTCATTTATCCGATCAATTAATAGTTTTAAGCAAAAGGATACAAAAGTTAGAAAGAATTTAATATGTATAATATTATCAAAATTAATAGAAAAAAAGATCTATTAGTCTCAATTCAAAAGTCAATTGGTATTTTGACAGTTGATGGTAATAGAAAAGGGCAATACCATCAATAAAACTTATTAATTTTCGACGCCGAAAATTTTTATTATAGTGGTGTTATTAAAAACATGATTTAAATTTTTCTTTCTATAATCATCTTTTACTAAGACAATGACAATTGTAAATTTTATTTATAGATATTATATCTAAAATTAGATACATTTGTAAATGAAATGACTCATTTGATCAACTTCTTTTAATAGGATGACAACTTTATCTATTACATGGAACAAAATATGATATATTATTTTCATTCTTATTTAAT
>DASSVK010000080.1:0-11916 GCA_035706205.1 Nitrososphaeraceae archaeon
ATGCTGATTTAGTACTCATTTCTCATAATCATTTTGATCATCTTAGTATTGAAGACCTACACCATATTATAAATGATGAATCAGCAATAATTGCAGCCTTAGAATGTGCTGAAAAGTTAAATCAAGAAGGATTCAAAAATGTAACAAATGTAGAACCAGGACAGACAATTCAGACAAAGAGTATAAATATTGAAATTGTTCCTGCATATAATATTGATAAAAATTTTCATCCTAAAGACGATAAAAAAGTAGGATTTATTATAACGTGTAACAATATGAGAATATATCATGCTGGAGATACAGATAAAATATCAGAGATGGCAAAATATAACCCTGATATTGCGCTTGTGCCAGTTTCAGGTGTTTATGTTATGACAGCTGAAGAAGCCGCAGATTGTGTGAATAACCTACTAAAACCAACTTCGATGGCAATTCCTATGCATTATGGATCTATAGTAGGTAATATTGATGATGCATTAAAATTCAAAAAATTAGTTCATGCGTGTAAGGTAGAGATCTTAAGCCAAGAATAGAAAGTTATTAATTTTAGCAGATAGATCCTGTATGTGATAATAACTAAATATATCTATATATAGGTTTATTACTTAGAGATAAAAATATTTTTATCTCGAAAAATTTTTTTAATTCATTATTAATTATTGTTTAGACAATAAGTATCTAAGATAGTTTTATTAAATAAGAATATGTATATAATCCTTATTTGTTATAATGTTTCTGTTGGTTCTAGAAATGATAATCAATATTAATTAAAAACTACATATAGAATAATTAAAGAAAAAATATTTGAAGCCAAATTTGTTATTTGTGTTCTAATGTATATTGAGGTTATTCACATGAAAACAATAGAGCATTAGCTTTTTTCTAATTTTATAGCAAATAAGTAAAAACCGAAGATATATGTATGAGAAGAATAAAAATTAATAATTATGGTAAAAACAGAATCATCACAAATATTAAAGACAGGCTACAGGGCACCTGATTTCACATTAATAGGAGTTGATGGAAAAATGTATTCATTAAATAATTTTAATAGTAAGACTCTTTTAGTAATTTTTATTTGTAATCACTGTCCTTTTGTAAAGGCAAAAATTAATGATATTATAGACCTTCAGAATAAATTTAACGTAAAAGAACTTCAGATTATAGGAATTAATAGTAATGATCCTAATTATGAGGAGGAGGGTTTTGAAAATATGAAGAAATTTTCAAAGGAATACAATTTAAATTTTCCTTATTTAATTGATGAAACTCAAGAAATAGCAAAATTATATGGTGCTGTTTGTACACCAGATCCTTTTTTATTTGATCATGAAAGAAAACTTGTATTTCATGGCAGAATAAATGATGCCATGACTCCTGAAAGTCATCCATTAAGACAAGTAATGGAAGAAAATATTAATAAGGCTCTAAATGGTGAACAAATCGAAAATGATTTCGATCCTTCGATTGGTTGTTCCATAAAGTGGAAGAGTTAATATATTTTCTGGTATTCTATCCTTATTTTTAAGGTACTTGTTATTTGAATAATAATTCAGATTTCTTGGGATTTACTTTAAAATCCTCATATTCACCTAACGGCGATCAACCTTATGCAATAGATCAGCTGACTAAAGGAATAACAACCAGAAATAAATCGATTCAAACCTTACTTGGAGTTACTGGTAGTGGCAAAACTTTTACAATTGCAAATATTATCTCACGTGTTAAAAAAAATACTCTAATTATTTCTCACAATAAAACCCTAGCAGCTCAACTTTATTCCGAGTTCAAAGAATTTTTTCCTTCTACAAACGTAGGTTATTTTGTGAGTTTCTATGATTATTATCAACCTGAAAGTTACATACCACAAACCGATACATATATTGAAAAAAATACAGAGGTTAATGAAACAATTGAAAAAATGCGATTAGAAGCAACGGCAATGTTGATGAGTGGTGAACCAACGATAATTGTTTCTACAGTATCATGTATTTATTCATTAGGATCTCCATCTGAATGGGAAAAAAGTTCCATAACCATAACAGAAGGAGATTTTATAAATAGAAAGGAATTAATCAAGAGATTAATCGATTCACGATATGAAAGAAATGATTTATCACTAACACCTGGTAATTTTAGGGTGAAAGGAGAGACTATAGATATTTTTCCTAGTTATTCTAATGAAATTGTTAGAATATCTCTTTTTGGTGATGAGATTGAAAATATAAGTATTCATGATATTATTTCATTAAGAAAAATTAGAAATGTAAATAGAATAAAAATATTTCCAGCAAAGCATTACATAACCGATAAAAAAATTAGAGACAAAGCAATAAGAATGATAAAAAAAGAATTAAATGAATGGCTATCTAAATTAGAGGGTGAATTAGAAAAGGAGAGATTAGCCTCTCGAACAAAATTTGATATCGAAATGATGAATGAATTAGGATATTGTTCAGGAATAGAAAACTATTCTCGTCATTTTGACGGAAGAAAAGAAGGAGAACCACCCTATTGTTTGTTAGATTTTTTCAGAGATGATTTTTTATTAGTAATAGATGAATCGCATGTAACAATTCCACAATTAAGAGGGATGTATAACGGAGATCATACAAGAAAAGAAATGTTAGTTGAATATGGATTTAGACTTCCTAGTTCATTTGATAATCGTCCATTAAAATTTTCTGAATTTGAGAAATACTTAGAAAAGGTAATTTTTGTGTCTGCTACACCGGGACCTTATGAATTGGCTTCTAGCTTCCAAGTTGTAGAACAACTAGTGAGACCAACGGGTTTGGTCGATCCAATAGTTGAAGTTAGGTCATCAAAAAATCAAATTCAAGATTTAATTAGAGAAATTCAGAAAAGAACTTCTTATAATCAAAGAGTACTAGTCACAACATTAACAAAACGAATGGCGGAAGATTTAGCAGAGTTCTTATCAAAAAAAAGTATAAAAGTAAGATATCTACATGCCGAAATTGAAGGATTAGAACGTACTGAACTCATTCGTCAATTGAGATTAGGTGAATTTGATGTTTTAATTGGCATTAATCTATTAAGAGAAGGATTAGATATTCCAGAAGTATCACTTGTTGTTATTTTGGATTCAGATAAAGAAGGATTTTTAAGAAATGATACAAGTCTTATACAAACATTTGGAAGAGCCGCTAGACATATTGATGGAACGGTAATAATGTACGCTGATAGAATTACAAAGTCTATGGAAAAAGCTATTGAAGAAACTAATAGAAGAAGAAAAAAACAAATAGACTTTAATAAGTTACATAAAATATTACCTATTTCAATATCAAAACCAATAACTAAAGATAAGAAATCTGAAATTCAATATGAATTCTTTAAATCAATGAGCAAAAACGATTTAAGAAAGCTATCTGTAGAAACTGAGGCATTAATGAAAAATTATGCTGAAGAACTTGAATTTGAGAAAGCAATACAATTAAGAGAGAAATTAAAAAAAATAAACCAAGAAATTGGAATAATAGAGGTGACTTAGGTTATGATCGATAAATTAATTGTTAGAGGAGCAAAACAACATAATCTTAACAATATCAATATTGATATACCCAAAAACAAAATTGTAATCTTTACAGGACTTTCTGGATCAGGTAAATCTACATTAGCATTTGATACTATTTATGCTGAAGGACAGAGAAGGTATGTAGAGTCTTTATCAGCTTATGCCCGACAATTTCTTGAACTTATGGAAAAACCAGATGTGGAATCTATTGAAGGATTATCACCAGCCATCTCCATACAACAAAAAACAACAAATAGAAATCCCCGTTCAACCGTTGGCACAGTAACAGAGATTTATGATTATCTAAGACTATTGTTTGCAAAAATTGGAGAACCATATTGTTCAAATTGCGATAGAAAAATACAAAATCAAACCTTGGAATCCATTACAGAATCGGTATTAAAATTGTCTAAAGAAAAGTCAAAGATAGTTATTCTGGCTCCATTAGTACAAGGAAAGAAGGGTTCATATGAGAAGTTATTTCAAGAATTATATCAAAAAGGATACTCTAGAATAAGAGTTGATGGCGAATTTGTAAATATAGACGACTTGATTGTTGCTAATTCATCTAAAGGAAGTTATGAAAATAAAAAAAATATAAAAATAGAAGAAAGAGAACTTGTTTTACAAAAACAAAAGAAACATACTATTGAACTGGTGATAGATAGAATTCAATTTTCATTAAATGAGAGAAGTAGAATCTTCGAGTCATTACAAACTGCCACAAACCTGGCAAATGGTATAGTAATTACCGTAATTGATAATAAAGAATATTTATTTTCTAGATACAATTCATGTCCATTTTGTAAAATTAGTATTGGAAATATTGAACCTAGATCTTTTTCGTTTAATTCTCCTTTTGGTGCATGTAATGAATGTAATGGTTTAGGGATCAAAATAGAATTTGATCCTGACTTAATAATTCCAGATAAAAGCAAAAGTATCCTAGAAGGAGCAATTAAACCATGGCAAGGAAATTTTGCAATCTTTAAGACCTCTATGTTAAAATATGTAGGAAAAAAATTTGGCTTTGATTTAAATACTCCTATAGAAAAAATGAATTCAAAACAAATTAATGTTATATTATATGGAACTAATCAAAGTATTCATTACAAATATGAATCAAAATATTCTCAAAGTAGATGGGAATATGAAAGTAATTTTGAAGGAATCATTCCTAATTTGCAAAGATTGTATAATAGTACTGAATCAGAAAACAAAAGAGAAATGTTATCACGTTTTATGAAGGAACATGTTTGTGATACTTGCTTGGGAAGGAGACTAAAAAAAGAATTTCTGTATATAAAAATAAATGAAAAGTCAATAATGGATGTTGGAGATTTACCTATAGATGAATGTTATAATTTTTTTGATAATTTAATACTCGATCTAACAAATAAATACATAGCAAAAAACGTATTGAAAGAAATCAAAGCGAGGTTAGAATTTTTAATTAATGTAGGATTAAATTATTTAACATTAAATAGATCTGCCTCCTCTCTATCAGGAGGGGAATCTCAAAGGATAAGACTTGCAACTCAAATTGGATCGAATCTAACAGGCGTACTTTACGTTTTGGATGAACCAACAATAGGACTTCATCAAAGAGATAATGATAGATTAATCAAAACTTTACAAAAACTTAGAAATTTAGACAATTCTCTTATAATTGTAGAGCACGATGAAGACGTAATAAGAAATTCTGATTGGATAATTGATATTGGTCCAGGTGCTGGCATTCATGGTGGAAGGATAGTTGCACAAGGAACTTTAAAAGAAATTATGGAAAATGATAAATCAATAACAGGAAAATATTTAAAAGGAGAAAAAATTGCTGCTCTTATTTCAGAAAAAAATGAAAGTAAAAAAATAATTACTATAAATGGAGCAAAAGAGAATAATCTAAAATCAATAAATGTTGATATCCCACTTGGATGTATGACTGTAGTTACAGGAGTTTCGGGTTCTGGAAAATCTACTCTCATTAATGAAATACTTTTTAAAGGATTAGCTAATTATTTTGGAGCAAAGGAAATTCCTGGTAAATATGATTCTATAAAGGGTCTAGAAAATATTGATAAAGTAATTGGAATTGATCAATCTCCGATTGGTAGAACCCCGAGATCAAATGCAGCAACATATGTTAATGCCTTTACACCAATAAGGGAACTCTATTCTAAGACCATTACAGCCAAAGAAATGGGCTATAATCCTGGAAGATTTTCTTTTAATGTGAAAAGCGGAAGATGTGAATCCTGCGAGGGATGTGGAGTAAAGAAAATTGAAATGCAGTTTTTACCGGATGTATATGTAAAATGTAATGAGTGTATGGGAAAACGATATAATTCAGAAACTTTGTTAGTCAAATACAAAAATAAAACTATAGACGATATATTAAATTTCACTGTCGAAGAGGCCATGGAATTTTTTAAAAATATACCTATTATCTATAAGAAATTAAGGACATTATATGATGTGGGTTTAAGTTATATTAAATTGGGTCAGCCTGCTACAACTTTTTCTGGTGGAGAAGCACAAAGAATAAAACTTGCTTCGGAACTTTCAAGGAAAGATACGGGAAAAACAGTTTATATTTTAGATGAGCCAACTACTGGACTTCATTTTGATGACGTTAAAAAATTACTTAAAATTTTAAAAAGATTGACAAATTTAGGAAATACAGTTGTCGTCATAGAACATAATTTAGATGTTATTGCTAGTGCAGATTGGATAATAGATTTAGGACCAGAAGGAGGAATTAACGGAGGAAATTTAGTAATACAGGGACAACCAGAAAAAATAATAAATTATGATGAAATAAGTTATACAGCAAAATATTTGAAGAAAAAAATTTTAAAGTCTAAACCCCTTGAAATCAATAGATAATAAAATAGTCACAATGTCTCTTTTTAATATTAACAAAAAGGAAAGAAAGATTCCAGATAATTCTGGAGTATATTTAATGAAAGACAAAACAGGAAAAATCATTTATATAGGAAAAGCAAAAAATTTAAAAAATCGAATTAAAAATTATTACAATCTCTATCATATAAATATCAATAATAATACAGACATAAATTTTGAAAAAACACGAAGAATGATAAATAAAATATATAATATAGAATTTATTCTTACGGATAATGAGATTGAGGCTTTTTTATTAGAATCTAATTTAATTAAAAGGTATAGACCCATCTTCAATATTGAATTAAAAGATCAACAAAGATATACATATTTAAAAATTACAGAAGAAAGATTTCCCAGATTAGTTGTTGCAAGAAGAAATAGGAATGGAGAGTTTCAAGATCCCAAGGGAGAAATTTATGGCCCATTTGTATATGGAAGTTCAAGATTTCTTTCTGTGGGAATTATTAGAAAAATATTCAAAATAAGAATATGTGATAGATTACCAAAAAGACCTTGTTTAGAATACTTTATCAGTAATTGTGATGCGCCATGTATAGCAAATATAAGTGAACAAAAATATTATGAAAATATTAATAAATTAAAAGAGATCCTGAGTGAAAGAAAAAGTTTGGAAAACTTAATTTCAAATTTAAAAATAGAAATGGATGTTGAATCAAAACAACAAAATTATGAAAGGGCAAAAGAAATTCGAGATACAATAAAAACAATAGAAAATTTATTAATTAAACAAAAAATCGATTCAAAATATAAAACTAATGAGGAATATATAGGTATTAAAACAGATACTTCAAAAGGAAAAGATCATATCCTTATTTTTAAAAGGTTAAATGGTGTAATAAGTGATCGACGGAAATATGAATATGAATGTATAGGAGATAATAATTTCTCTACTTTTTTATTTCAATATTATAGTACATTAAAACAAATTCCTGAGGAAATATATGTAAACGAAAATCCACCGTCTAAAACAAATTTAGAATTAGCTTTAACCAAATTATCTAATCATAATGTAAAAATTAACAAGGTTTCGACCTCAACTAAAAATGAGAAAAAAGATTTAATGGATTTAATCCTTAGAAATTTATCTAGTGAGATAGAAAGAGAATATAATCCCTCCGTTATAGAATTAAAAAATATATTAAAGTTAAAAGAATTTCCATTCATAATTGATTGTTTTGATGTCTCTAATTTTGGCTTAACCTACGCAGTTGGAGCATGTGTCAGGTTTGTTAATGGATACACATATAAAAACGGATACAAAAGATTTAAAATAAGAACTTTAAAATCAAAACAGGATGACTATTCAATGATCAAAGAAATTGTATTCCGAAAATACTTTACTAAAAAATTTTCAGAAAATGAAGCAACCTTACTAAACAATACAATTAATCTCACTAATAATAATAATAAATTAAAAAATTGTTTGCCAAATCTTATAGTTATTGATGGAGGGAAAGGTCAACTAAGCTCTGCAGAAATTGCTTTAAAAAAGGTTGGCCTACATATACCTATTATTTCTTTAGCAAAAGAAAATGAAGAAATATACACAAATGGTTCGTCTAAGCCTCTACAAATTTCAAAAAAAAATATTGCATTACATTTGCTTCAATCTTTAAGGGATGAATCACACAGATTTGGTTTAGCATATAATCTTAAATTAAGAAAAATAAGATAGGAATTAGGACTTATTCGACGACTTTTTTATGGTTATTATATGATTATAATATTTTAGTAACTTAAGAAGATATTATAAAAAATTGAGTAAAATAGATAATTAATTGATATTATTATTAAAAAGATAATTATCACATTTAGTTTATTCTTATAATTACAATGGCAATTCCTCGAATTATAATAGCTGGGACTTCAAGCGGAGTAGGCAAAACTTCTGTAACATTAGGAATTCTTCATAAATTTAAAACCCTTGGTTTTAAGATACAATCATTTAAAGTAGGACCAGATTTTATAGATCCTGCCTTTCATACTTTTGTTACTAACAATCCTTGTTATAATTTAGATTCATGGATGATGGGAGAAAAAGGAGTAATTAATACTTTTGAAAAATATACAAGAGGAAAAGACATAGCAGTAATAGAAGGAGTAATGGGATTATTTGATGGAGCCGAAGGAAAAAGTGATTATGCAAGTACTGCACAAATAGCGAAAATATTGGATTCTCCTATAATCTTGGTCATGGATGCAAGTAAAGCTGCAAGATCAATAGCTGCTGTTGCTTATGGATTTATGAATTTTGATAAAGGATTAAAAATAAAAGGAATTATTCTTAATAAAATAGCCAGTAATAAGCATTTTAGTTTAATCAAAGAAGCTTTTGATAATAACATAAAAATTCCAATAGTAGGTATTGTATATAAAAATCAAGAATTTACTCTTTCAGAAAGACATTTAGGATTAATTCCTACAGCGGAATTAGACAATAAAAGGAAAAAGAAGATACAAAATTCAATAGGAGCAATTTCAGATTTTTTAGATTCTGATAAATTAACTACTTTAATGATGCCTTTAAAGTATGAAAAAAAGTTAAAAAAAATAGATAAAGTTAATAAGGAACAACAAAAAAATCTCAAAATTGCAGTTGCATTGGATAATTCTTTTAATTTTTATTATCAAGAAAATTTAGATATCTTACAAAAAAAAGGCGCCGAGCTTATTTTCTTTAGCCCATTAAATGATAACTATTTACCAGAAGAGATTAATGGAATTTTGTTAGGAGGAGGATTCCCAGAAATATTGTCAAAAGATTTAACTAAAAATCAATCAATGATGAAGTCTATTAAAAAATTGGCTGAAAATGAGATCCCCCTTTTTGCTGAGTGTGGCGGTTTAATGTATCTTACCAAATCAATAAAAGAAGGATTGCATAGATATAAAGAAAACAACGAAAATGTTGAAGTAGAAGAAAATTCACAGAAGACCTATAAAATGATTGGTTTAATTGATGCTACTACTAGAATGACAAATCAATTAACACTTAATTATACACAAGGAAAAATATTAAATGAATCATTCTTATTTGAAAAAGTAAAGAATATCAGAGGCCATGAATTTCATTATTCAAAAATAGAAAATATTCATCATGATACGAGATATTCCTACTATCTAGATAAAGGCATAGGAATAAGTGAAAAAAAAGACGGCATTATTGTTTATAATACTATTGCTTCTTATACTCATCTTCACTTTTCCAATATGAAATTACCCATGAATTTTGTTTTAAATTGTAAAAAGTATTCAAAAAAATAAAAGATTTTGATATGAAACAATTTAAAAATTTTTAGGAGAATATTGAATTTTATTATAGATTGCTAGCAAATATCAATAGTATATGAAAGCCTTAAAATTATTTTCCGATAAATCCTTTTCATTGATTGATATCGAGGAACCACGTTTACAAGATAAAGAAATTTTAATCAATTTAGGTGCTTGTGGAATTTGTGGTTCAGATATCGGAAATATTTATGGCAATTCATGCAAACCAAGTTTTAACGTAGGACATGAAGTTACAGGAACAATAGTTAAAGTTGGTGCTAATTTTAAAAAAAACAAATTTGAAGGTAAAAGGGTTTTTGTAAATCATCATGCACCTTGCAATAATTGTCATTATTGTATCCATGGAAATGCAACAATGTGTGAAAAGTTTTTAGATAATATTTTTCCTGGTGGAATAGCTGAAAGAATTATTATCTCAGAATGGATTATTAAAAATAAAAGTATTTTTGAGCTTCCGAATTCAATGAGTTTTGAAGAAGGTTCAATGATTGAGCCTCTTGCTTGTTGTATTAGAGGTTGGAAGAAAATATCATTTTTAAAAAATGATTCAGTACTTATATTTGGTATAGGTCCAATAGGAATACTTTATGCTATGTTAGCTAAAAACTATGGAGCATCCCAAATTTATTGTGTGGATATAAATCAAAAAAGATTAAATTTTTGTAAAAAGATGAATCTTGGAATATGCATTAATGGAAATACTTCAGAATTGAATAGACTATGTGACGGTGACAATAAAAGGCAACCAGATTTAATTATTATTGCTACATCTGATATGACAGTTATAAAAAAGTCAATCGATATTGTAAGAAAAGGAGGTACCATATTAATTTTTGGCGAACCTCAAAAAGACACTAAAGTAAACATAGATATCAATAAGATTTACTCAAAAGAAATCAACATTAAAACAACCTATGCTGCTACTAATAAAGAAATACATGAAGCATTACATCTTATAAAAATAAAAAAAATTGATGTGAATAAAATTATTAGCCATAGGTACAATATAACACAATCAAAAGATGCCATTGAAAATGCTCATAATAGAGAAGTAATAAAAGCTATCATAATAAATAAATAAACATTTTTTAGGAATTCTTAAAATAATAAATCTATAAGAATTAATATAATGCTATTATGATTTTATCTGTACTTCCTGCAAAAAGGTATTAAATTTGTGATATGTTTATCTTTGTTTAAAGATTTTATCATAATATCAGCTGAATCTTTATTTTGTTCATTGTTAATTTTAATGGTATAATAATAACAGGTAGCTTATTTAGAATCACATCTCTTGAAAAAGTATTGCTTTCCATAAAAAACTTTTTATTTATAGATTAGTCAGAAAAATGATAATTTTCTTTGATTATTATTGTTTCATCACTTAAAGGCAAGATAATACTTTCTTATATTGCTTTCATAATTACTTTAAGATAATTTATCCTTTAAAAGGAATACTAGTGATTTCACTAAAATTCTTCTATTAAATTTGATGATATTTTCTTCTATTCAAAATCTTTTTTATTATATGAAAATGATGGCTCAATTGAGATTAATAGACCTCCATCCATAACAAATAGAATTTTATTTCGAATTTCTGAATTATAGGAATATATAAATAATTTAATCCAATTGTATATATACAATGGTCACAACATATTTTTTGTTCTTCGTAGCTATATCTCCTCTAAAAAAGGAAGGCATTCTTTGTTATAAATGTTAAAAAGTATAGACTTATTATCGACACCATGTACCAAAATCACCAGTATAAAAAACATACTTGTCATTTTTTTAAATAAAGATCTGGGAAAAATTTTCTGTTACAAATATATTCTCTTTAAATGAAATATATTCTCAATATAGTTTTATCAAATGATTCAATTAAAATCCATAACTAGTAGAAATATTCATGACTCTCAAAATAATTAGTTTATTAATTATGAATTGAGAAATTCTTTTCCTTTTATAAATTGAATATTCTGCAAATCTTTATATCAATTCCATAACAGAGAAACATAAACTTCTTTTATGCTTGTCCGTAAATATATTAATTGCCTTTGCTAATGTATTACCTATTCTTTAACCAAGAAAAAAAATAGAATATAATAAAATAATGGGCTTTCTGTTTCGCAATTTTATAATAATAATAATAAAAA
>DASSVK010000081.1:0-2268 GCA_035706205.1 Nitrososphaeraceae archaeon
CAACGGTAATAATATGGTATATGTCGTCTGGCAAGATAATTCAGATAAATCTAGCAAAATATTATTTAAGAAAAATATTTCTAATAACAATAATAATACCATATTCTCAGATCAACAAATCGTAAGTAACAATAAAGGAGACAACTATGAGATCTCACCACAAATAGTTTCCTCCAATAATACTATTAATATTATATAGAATGATTTTAACGTAAAAGATGAAAGTTCAAATATATTAATACGAAATAGTATCAACGATGGTAATAGTTTTGGAAAAACTATTCAATTAAATAATATAATAGCTACTCCAAATTTGCAACTAACGCTATAATTAAGATGTATAATAATAATGAGTTATATGTTGTTTGGCAAGAGGATATATCTGAAAACAATTAAATTTATTTTACAAGAGTAGATACATCATAATTTTTTATTTTAAATTTGAATTAAAACATTTGTTGTTTTTATTTATAATACAAATCTCATCAATCTATTAATATTCAATATAGTTTAGATATAAGAAAATTCTTTTATTTGTATGCAATTAAGATGATGATGAGAATACTTATTATTGTTGAATATAATTAATTGTATATCAAAAAATACAAAACAGGTATAATGATAATCAAGCTTAACTCGTAAGGTCAAAAATTAGACATTTTAGCAATTGTATGATAACTATTTGATTATTATTAATAATAGTGTTGACGATATGAAAATCTTTTAGTCAGTAATCTAATTAGTAATACTTATATTGTATGATGAAAAAAAGATTTCCAGTGTATAATAATCTTTTTGTTTAACCATAATTTACTATAATTATGAGATTAACAAATAGGGTGCTTATTATTCTCTTTGTAGTAAACCTTATTTGTTGGATCGGCATAACAATTGATTATTATAATGATAAAATTCTTAATATAGGAGTACATTTGATCCTATTTAGTATCATTTTTACGATAGGATTTATTTTAGTTATAAAGCAATATACTAATGAAGATAACATATCAACGACATCCAATTAATATGATATCTTTTAGAGAACATTTACCCTATTTAGTATTGTTATTTAAAAAAGGTAAATATACATAAAAAATAAGTAATTAAAAATAGCAAAGAAAATATTGAAAAATAGGTTTTATTCTTAAATATGATCAAGAATTTTAATTACATTATACATTCTTTTATTATAAAAAATATGATTAGAATTAAAAGATTTTATATTTAGGTAATTCATCGGTATATATATTTAAAAATACTTCGCTCCCATTATATAGATCAATTGATTGAGCAGGAAACTTGTAAATTCTTCTTCCCTGTACAGTAATATGTGCTTCATCAGTTGCTATTACATTGCCTAAATCACTTCCATCTTTTGTTCTAACACCTTTGTGGACTAATCGATCTAAATCATATATTGATGTCATTTTGTATCTAATAATAGATATATATTTTCAATTATATAATTATTAGTTAACCTAGTTAACTTTACCCTTATAGAGAACAAAAACTCAATCCTTATGTTTTAAGGCTATAAGGATCGATATTTAAATAGTTAAAGAAAGAAAAATAGGAATATCCATACAAACATCAATGCAATATTGTTTATTCCATTCATTAATTCTTAATAAAAATATATCTTCTATCTTGTATTCTATAAGATTTTTCTATTATAATGAAATAATCAATAAGATCGCTGCATTGAGATCATATAGGAGACTCCATCAAATAATAGTTTATCAAAAATTAAATAGATGTTTTAAAATCTTAAATTACATATTGGCGACTATCCTTAATTATATCTATATGACCTATTTTTGGGATTGTTATTAATCCATAATTTGAAGAAATCTGATTTATAGATTTGGACGGTGAATAAATACCATATCCAATTATTAAAAATAAAATTCCTATGGAAAGTATAAGTAAAGCTATTATAAACAGAAGATTACTATTATGATAACTTTTGTTATTATATCTATTCGTTAATGACATAATAAATCTAATTGTATAATGTAATATTTAAAAACCGGTAAACCAAGTTAATTATTAATTTAGATTATTTTTTTTGAGTAGCAGCTAAACAAAATTACTTAAAATACCATTATTATTTTTACTAATTCCTAATATTCTTTCTATATACAATCTCTTTTTTTTCTTACATCTTGGACATTGAATAACTTTAGATACATCTTTTAAAATAGTTGCAAACCACCAGCATGACTCACATAATACAAATCTGCAATTATTTTTATCATAATAGTATTT
>DASSVK010000082.1:0-3162 GCA_035706205.1 Nitrososphaeraceae archaeon
AATATTTCTCATAATAAAGTATTATAACGTTATCTTCAATATTTGTATAAACTCATGATAATTTATATAAAACAACTATCTGATATGATTAGACAAACTAATGTGTCATTTTAAATGATCATATAAATTCATAACTATCTACGTTTTTTTCATTTATGATCAAAAATAACAATTTATCTTACTAAAATTTGGTAATTAATTAGTAAAAGAAAAAGAATTTACTTATCTATGCTTAAGCAATTTAAAATAGAATATTAAATTATTAAAATATCAAAGTTTTTGTCATATAAGGATGAATTGAACAATAATATGGATATTTGCCATAATCAATTTTGCCAATTTTCAATTTTTATAAATCTTTACATTTTATAATACTTGTTGCAAAGACTTTAGCTGATTCTGAATCTATTAGGTCTATTCTGTTTGTTACTGTAGGCACTTGATTATTCTACCATTTATTGTTAAAATATTTGTAATTATAAAACCATTAATCCTCTATAATGAACATCATGAAGAAAATAAAAATATAATAAGCTATTAAATATAGTTATCATAAATAATGCCTGAATTTGAACCAATATCCTATAAATTAAAAACCATATCCAATTGGAATACTGTAGCAAATAAATACCATAACAATTGGGCTGATAGTGAAATTGGACCTTTTGGTGCTACTGAGAAATTAATCAATATTGCTGATATACAACCTTTTGATTTTATTTTAGATATAGGATGTGGAACAGGTGCATTAACAAAAAAAATATCAAAGAGAATAAATAGAAAAGGTAAATTAATTGGAATAGATATTTCAAAAGAAGTCCTTTCAATCGCCAAATCTCAAATAAAATTTCCCAATGTGGATTTTATAGAGATGGATGCAGAAAAAATTTATTTCTCAATTAAATTTTCAAAGGTATTAAGCCAATTTGTAGTTATGTTTTTTACTAATCCTATAAAAACATTAAACTCTATAAGAGAATTAATGACTAGAGAAGGTATATTGGTTTTGGGAGTTCATGGATCCTCAGAAAATGTACCTTACTTTAGCTGTATTATGAAAAGTATTATCAAATTTATTCCAAATATAATTCCTAATGGATCTCCTTCGGTTCACTCTTTGGGAGACAGTGCCAAATTAAGAGACACTTTAATAAAAGCAGGATTTACTAACATAAGAATAGAAACATATAACTTTTCATATAGTCCAGGTACTTTTGAACAGTATTGGCAAGATTATATGGAATGTACAGCAAATTCTATAAAAGATATAATTAAGAAAGATGATGAAATACTTTCCAGAATTAAAAATGAGTCCAAAAAAAATACTTTACCATTCATTATAAATAATAAAATTATCTTCCCATGGGAAGTACTGATTGCATCTGCATTTAATCACTAAATTTATTTATTATAAATATCTACGATGATCTTTTCAATATAAAAAATCTTTAGTAAATATTAAAATTGTATATCTAATTTTTCTTTGACAATACTAGAAATTTTCATATGAATTTTTTCAATAGATTCTTCGCCATTGATTATTCTCCATTTGTAAACTTGTGATAGTTTTTGATAATTTTGTTTGACATTTAATAAAAATTCAAGGTTTTTTTCAAATAAGTCTCTATTGTAGGTTATTCTTTTATATGAAGTTTCAGGATCTATCTCGAGTATGATAATTATATCTTCTTTTGGTAGACCTTTGTCTAAATTAATTAGCCAGTTTAAATCTAAACCATTAGACAATCCGTATACAATATTTGATTGATAATATCTATCCATTATAATAATAGTTCCATTCTGAAGCATCGTTTCAATCTCTTCTTTTTTTTCCCACCTGTTAACAGATAGAAGCATATGTTGAACCTCTTTAGGATAAGATCTTCTTCCATTAAGAAACAATCGTATTTCTTTTCCTATAGGAGTTGAATAATCAGGGAAGTCTAAAATTTTGCAATTGAATCCTGCTTTTATAATGTCATTCTGCAATAGTTTACATTGAGTTCCTTTTCCTGCTTTGTCTATTCCTTCTAAAACTATTATTTGACCTTCTCTCAAATATATAAATTACTTTTTAAAATACTATAATTATATTTATTGATATTATATTATAATTGAAATTAATTATGTATGTAAATAATTATAAAAGGAATAATCATCTTTTGTTTCTTATAATATTATAGTTTATAAACATTGTTCAGGATATTATATTATTCTAATTAAAGGTGAAAGAAAGTATTTTGCAATTTTGGAAGAAAAAAAAGGAGTTTTGTATTCTCTGTAAAAAAGAACTTCAACACAAGTACAAACCCCATAAAGAATGGAAAATGAGTGGAATGTTATGTAGTGATTGTCATATTATTAAGACCAAAGAATATATCGCCAAGCAACAAATAGAAAAAGAAAAACAGGAAAGAGAACTTAATACATGCTCAATTTGTTCTCGTCAAATTAAATCAGAAACAGAGCAGGTAAAACCAAAATGGCAATGGAATCTAGATCGAGGAAGTATAGTATGCAAGAATTGCTTTGAAAAAAAGGACAAAGAATTTGAAAAAGAAAGAAATTACTGTTCTATTTGTGGAATTAATTTGAAATTCATTAGATATAATCCAAAGCCAAAGTGGAATATATCAGGCCAACTTTGCAGAAAATGTTGGGATCAAAGAAATGAAATACAATAACTGATGATAATGTAAAATTTATAATTCACATATTTAAATAAATAAATATTCATGGGCTCATAGTTCAGTTTGGATAGAATGGCTGCCTGCGGAGCAGTTGGTCGTGGGTTCAAATCCCTCTGGGCCCATGCTGTAAACAATATTAACCTCATCTCTAATACAATAGTGTGGAAGTAGTGCATTTAGAAGAACAAAAACTAAAGGAGTTTGATGATAATGATCCACTTAAACCGTTTTTATTTGCTCTAAAGTCATTAGAATCTAAAAGACAATATCCTAAAAGACTCAAAGTATTTTTTGATTTTGGATTAGATAAAAAATTGACTTTATTGGAACAGGCAAAAATATTCCTACAAAAATATAACAATAATAATCAGAATGGAGGAGGAGAAAAATGGGCTACCCAATATTTTATGCACTTTATAGAATACCAGAATGATAGAGTTCGAACGAATGAAATCTCACCTTCTACTGTTCC
>DASSVK010000083.1:0-6758 GCA_035706205.1 Nitrososphaeraceae archaeon
AAAAATTTGATAAGTAAATCATGATAATATTATTATATTCTAAATTAACTTTTACACTATTAAATTAACTAGATAGAAATAAACAATTAAATTGAATTAAATTTATTTTAAAAATTACTTTTTTTTATTGATAATTTTTAATTACATCTAATACTTTACATAACAAAAAATGTGTCATTATTGATTTTTAGATCATTTTACTTTTTTTTAATTATTTTTATAATGATAATAACTACATTGATTTAAATATATAAAAAAATTTCATTGAAATGATATTTAATTGTCAAGGTTTTTTAATATATATTTTAGTAAAAGTTTGATACAATTAACAAAATAAAATTAGTAAATAACTGCAATTACAATATTATCGTTATCTATCATTATTTTTTCTCCTGTTGTAAATAGAATTAGTAATAATGATTATAAATTATTTTGTTGAAAAATTAATATGAGTAATCCAGAAGATCTTGATATCCCAGAAGAAGCAATAGTAAAACCAGAAGACGAAAGGCCTGTTAAAAGAGAAGTTTTACCAGAAGAAGCTCCCAGCAAAGATGAAGCTGAATATGAAAATTTAAAGCAAGCTGATTTTGATAGTGATGGTGACGATAATCCTGATTGGGATCTTGCGGTATAAAAATGATATTGTAGAAATTAATTAAAAAAGGGGGGTCTAGTATTACGAAGATTATTAAATGTGCTAGATTGTTCTCCTATTATTAATATCTTTAACCTCATTTATTTTTAATATGACAAAACAGTGTTGTTTATAGAATATTTTGTCTAAAACACGTATATACTAAATTTTCGCAGCTTTATTTACATTGTAATTAGATAGTGGTAAAGAGTATAATAATAGTCAAGATGTAAAGATTTGCAGTAATACTTATGGGAAAAGAGCAAGTACCTGCAATAGATACATATGATACAAGTCTAGCACTATTCCAACCCAAAGGTACCAACAATAACGATCTGAAATTTTCTATTAAAATTGCAGGTATGGGGTAAAATAAAAAAAGTATATATTCATATAAGAAAGACCCATGAGGATAGAGAAGTTGTTGCAGAATTGTATAAAACTGAAACTCCTCTAGAAAAAGAAGTTATAGGAGATTTATGTAATGGAAAATTAAATTCATATGATCTCAGAGGTCCTTTGCAAGGAAAAAATATTAATGATCTAATAACGAAAATGGAAAAAGAAGCCTATGTAAATATATTAACAGAAGATAATCCAAGGGAAAAATAAGAGGACAGATTACTAATCTAGCATGATATGCTATTTAGCAAATTATGATAAAAAAATAATTTTTTAGATTCAGATTTACAAGTACAGCCAGATATAATAATACATGTTCCTTACAATCAGATTATTATTTTTAATATCATACTTTGAATAAATTATTTGTTGTTTGTTACTAATTAAATTTTCTTTAATCTTTTAATTATTATAGATACAATTTTAACCTAATTTGATTAAATATCTTTTATGAAAACTTTATTGCTTCTTCGTCATGCTAAGTCTAGTTTAAATGATCCTACCCTTTCAGATAATATGAGACCATTATCTTATCAGGGTAAACACGATGTGCATATAATTAGAAAATTCTTAAAAAATAAAAAGTTAATCCCTAACATGATAATTAGTTCTACAGCTAAAAGAGCGGTCCAAACAGCTAACTTAATAGCAGAATATATAGATTATCATAATGAAATTCATTTATCAGATTTATTGTATCAAACTACCCCTAAAGATTACATAAATGTAATTAGTAAAATACCTAATAAAAATAATAATATAGTTCTATTAGTTGGACATAATCCTATCCTTGAAAATCTTTTAGAAATAATTACAAATGAATTGAGGATAATGAAAATGTGTTCATTAGCTCATATTGTTTTATCTATAAATAGTTGGATAGAAATAAGAGCTCAGACAAAGGGTAAACTAATTGAACTAATTGAGGTTAGCAGCTTTTACAGTAATATGTAACGACAGTTATTATAATAAACAGTAAAAAAAATAATTGTTATTATTGTTCTGGGATTGTCAAGTGAGCTATTTCCTCCCACCTTTAACCAACTAATTATTTCTGGAATGTTCCTCTAGTAAATAATATTTCGTGATTGCCTGGAGTAATATCCTCCCATACAATGTAAATATAATTGTTAGAGATAGCGATAGAAGGGCATTCAGAAATTCCACTATTGTTACTTAAATTTATTATCTTGCTATATTGCATATCATTTTTAATATTTGTAGCAATGAAAATGTCTTGGTTTTCTTGTGACATCTTCTCTTGCCATACTATATATGTAGGATTATTAGTGGATATTTCGACATTAGAAGGACTATTAATTTTGTCTGTATCATTTCTATTTTCAGCAGCAGCGCCCGTACTTTTTTCTGAAATTATATATGGATCTGTGAAAGTAGTGCCATTATCATCGCTCTGAACAAAATATATGTCTTTGATATTTTTTACATGTAATCCTCCCCACACAATAAATACTTTATTTTCATTAACTGATATTTGTGACTCTCCAAAATTATAATGAGCTATTCTAATACTATTTTCAAAATTATTTCCTTTATTTGAACTTTTAATAAAAAATAATCCGCTATTTTCATTATCATCATCATCATTTTCTGAGCTACTATTACTATTTTCACTATTCCAAGTAACATAAACATGCTCTTTATAAGAATTGACTTTCGGATAGGCATCATAAGTATTGTTAGCTAATTCTATTGAATCCTTGAATGTTTTTCCAGTATCCAAACTGGCTTTAAACATAATTTTAGTTAATGGTTTTTTTTCTGCTGCTTCATTTATTTCATTACCATAGAAGTTAGTTGAGTCAATATCTTGCCACACAACATATACGTTTTCATCAAAAGCAGAAATTTCTTGATTATTTGAATTTTGTAAATTATTGCTTAGGTTTATAACTTTGCTAAATGTTGTACCATTATCTTCACTTTTTGTAAACATTATCTCTGTATTATTGGAATTGGTGTTGTCTGCCCAAACAATAAATACTCCATTTTTAGATACTGCAATCTGAGGATGTTCTGAAAAGCCAGGATTGTTACTCAAATTTATTGGTTTACTAAATGTATTTCCATTGTCTTCACTTTTTATAAAAAAAATATCGTAATTCTTTTCATTTGGATTCTGTGTTACAGATTCTTGCCATATCATATATACATTATTGTCATTTGCCACTATCTGGGCATACACGGAATCTGTAGGATTGTTTGTAATATTAGTAACATTGGAAAATATAGGTTCAGACTCTAGTGTTTTATTATTTTCACTTGTTATTTGTAAGGAGGAATTATTGAGAGAGGAGGACTTGTTATCAATTTCATCTAGTGCAAAAGTCTCATTATAATAAAATGAAGAACCTATAATAATCGTAAATAAAATAAATTTCAATTGAGATCTTTTATCTAAAAAAAGAGTTTTTAAATTTGATTTTGGATGGATCATATATGCTAATAATTATTTGTTTTTCAATATATTTCAATACACCTGAATCGTTGCATCAATTTTTATTTTTTTAAAATGTAATAGGCAATAATCGGGCTAGGATAGAATCGTAAATTCTGATGACTATATCCATATATTGCTAAGGAAGATGAAAAATAACTATAATTTCTCTCACATGTATACAATTGGATAATCTTATTATTATTATTAATCTATTATAAACAAACAATTAAAAACTAAATTCTATTTCTTGTGAAATAAGACTAATTTCTTGAATTAAGAGCCATAAATCAATATCAAATGAAAAGATATATGTATTTGCTAGTATATTCCAGAAGAATTTCTATATTGAAAAAGCTTTCAACCTACTCTAGGTTTTGTATATTACAATTTAAATCTTGACAATAAATAAACGATCAAAGATATGCATGACGTTAATAATTAAATCAAAAAGTTGAAATGAAAACACAATAACTACCATAATGCTTTATATATTATGAGATCTATAATTCTATCAATACAATAGTTGGACAGTCATTACGCTGTGGATACAAACAGTCAAAGCACTGTAGGTAGTCTGACAGCTTCAAAAAAAATATTACAAAGTACAACACAATTAAAACAAAGTAATAAACCACGTTTTATAGACAAAAATCAACGACATAAGAATATTGTTAACGACGGTTTGATTGCAGGACAAAAAATAGCAAAGATTTCTATAATAACATTACTTAGTATAGGAATTACAGAATTAGTAGTTGGTTATTGGGGTGGAAGTATAGTTGCAATAGCGGATGGTATAGATTCATTTTCCTACGCAATGATTTCTTTTATAGTATTATTTGGATTAAGAATTGCTCATAGACCTCCAAATAAGAAATTCCAGTATGGATACCACAAAGTAGAAAGTTTTGCAGCTTTAATGGCTGCTATAGGTATGGTAATAATTGGTTCAATTATATTTTATAATTCATACCAAGCATTAGTACATCCTCATGAAATTAAACAGCCTCTTATTACCATGGTAGTTTTGGCTGCTGCTGGAGTAATATCATTACATAGAGCATTCCAGATGAGAAATATAGCTAACAAGTATAATCTTTTATCACTCAAGACAGATTCAAAGAACTTTATAAAGGATGGTTCTGCATCCATAATTGGTTTTGTTAGTGTAGTGATTGCTACACAATTTGGATTTTTACAAATGGATGCTATTGGAGGTATGATAATTGCTGCTTATATTTTCTCAGTATCTTTTATGTCTTTGAAAAAGTCTTCTTTTATATTAATAGATTCATGTGGAGACTCTAACTTGTCTGATAAACTGAAAAAGATGATAATGGAAAGGTTCAATGATGAAATAATAAATGTAAAATCTGTATTGATACGACCAACAGGTATGACAATGCATGCAGAAGTTCATGTTGTCATAGATGGAAGGAAAAGATTTGGAGAGGTAGATCTGTTGCTATTTGATATTGATATGGTTATACGTTCAAAGTTTCATAATTTGACAAGTGTGACTATAATTCCGCATTCTTTTGACGAATATCATCATCAACAAAATCAAATTCGGCAATCAATTATAAAAGAAATTAAAAATTAAGTAAAGCGATTATATGTAGATTATGAAGTAAAAAATATCCCATTTAGAAAGATTTGATGTAATTCTTTGTATAAAATACTCTCAAATATACTATATTCATTAATATATCAAAATAGTTTATAATTATTATTATGTATATTAAAGTATAGACCAATAACAATCCAGTGTGACCATATAATGTGTCAATACCAAAGTCCTTTAATTATGTCATTTCCAGAGGAGCCATTCAATTTATTTATTTATTAATTAATAATTTGGAATCTATTTTTTCTTTTTATATTGTTTGGATTTCCTTTTATCGCAATTGGATATAAGCAATTCTTACATCTATTTTGTTTATCCAGATTCCAAGCAATTATATCAAATCCATAACGATGTACTACAATAGCATTACATTCGGGACAATACGTATTTTCTAGTTTGTGACCTGGTACATTTCCAATATATACATAATTTAAACCCTCATTTTTAGCAATATGATAGTGTTTCTCAAGGGTTTGAATGGGAGTTGATGGGAATTCTATCATCTTGTAATCTGGATGAAATCTCAAAAAGTGTATTGGAATATCAGGTCCTAATTCATCATATATGAAATGACATAATTTTTTAGCAGCTTCTAAATTGTCTCCAACTTTTGGAACAACAAGGTCCGTTATTTCTATATGAATATCAGTATTGTTCTTAATTTCTTTAAGAGATTGAAAGATTGGCTCAGAAGAAGGAATACCGATATATTGTCTCACAAAATTTTGTTCTCCGCTTCCTTTAAAATCTATAGTTATACAATCCAAAAATTTTTTTGCCATATCAATAGAATCTTTAGTATAATAACCATTGGATACAAAAATATTGAAAATACCTTGTCTATGTGCCTCAATACCGCAATCTTTAGCAAATTCTATAAAAATTGATGGTTCATTGTAAGTATATGCAATCCCTTCTGCATTGTATCTTTTAGCAGCTTGTACTACTTGTTGCGGAGACATTTGTACGCCTTCTATCTTTCTTCTCTGTGATATATCATAATTCTGACAATATTTGCATAGCCAATTACAGCCAGTTGTGGCTATAGAATAAATTGATGTACCTGGCATATAATGAGAAACAGGCTTCTTTTCGATCGGATCAATATTTCCTGAAATGACTCTTCCATAAACAAATAGTAATAGCTTGTTATCTTTTACTCCTCTTATACCACATAGTCCATTCTTTCCTTCTGGTATCTCACAATAACGTGCACAAGCATTGCATCTGATTCTATTATTAGAAAGTTTTGTAAATAGCTCTGCTTCTTTTCCAAGGAATGTATCATCCTCATTTGGTTCCATTTATATAATATATTATAAATGCAAAACACATTTAAAAAGATTGGATTAATACCCTATATTCTTCATTCTTTATGACTCTATCACCTTCGCTAAATAGACTTTATATTTATAATGAAATCTATTATACATTAGAAAATGATTTTACTATATATTGACAGGATAGTTATTTTCTTTATTTTTCTTTTTCCTTCAACATGATAAGAATATTTCTATTTCGCCTTTGAATTATTATTATATTTTGTATTTCTAGTTTCTTCTTTTCTAAAGATCAAAATAATTGAATTAGGTCATGAAATTACTTTAGCATCAAGAGATAATTCAAAAGAA
>DASSVK010000084.1:0-73303 GCA_035706205.1 Nitrososphaeraceae archaeon
GATCTACTATTATATGTGTAACCTTTTCATAACATTTTATAATCATTTGGTTTAACATATCACTGTTTAAATTAACTAAATTGTATTTATTTGCAATATGACCTATTCCATAGTCAGTATCTAATATTAATTTGTTAAATTTTGATCCATAATGATTTCCGCCTAAACCTATTCCAATATATTTTGCATTAAGCATTTTTTTTGTAATTACATCAATTAAGGAATTACAAACTACTGATGCAATATCCATATTAGACCATTGATCTTCTGAAGATCCGATTTCAACGAACATAACAGGTTTTTTTATAGTAGTTGGACCATGATGAGTGGTTTCTATAGTTATATCACAGAATGGAACTTTTTCTCTTGATTGGTATATTTTTTTCAAATAGTTTTTTTGTAATGAGGGATAGGCAATTCCTAATTCAGATTTATTTCCACCATAAGAATTTGTAAAATAATTTCCCGGAAAATGGCATGTCAATGATGGAATCTTGCTTTTTGATTGATGTCTAGAAAGAAAAATAAAAATATCAGTTTTTTTATACAAGTCATCAAAACAATCAGTAAATATTAACTGATTTTTAGATACAAATATTGATATATTATCATATAAAGAAGAAGTAAAATAAGAATTTTCTAGTTCATTGAATTTTTTATATTCTTGTAAATATCTTAACATCGTTTTACTAGCAAGATCTAATTCAGAAGTGATTAGGGTAAAAAACATATATTATCAAAATATTGTAAAATTATAATAATATTACAGTATTAAATTAGTCAAATTATTTACCAAATTGAGATCCAAAACATTTAACACTAACACAAAATATTCTATACTATGAGTAATTGGGAAGAAAATAATCAAGATGATTATGATGATTTGAATATTCTTACTTTTCCCAATATAAAATACCTAATTGAAGGATTAAATGTATTGCTTCAGACTAATTTGGATGGTGAAAAGAGATCCCAAGTTATTAGTTTAAGAGAAAAATTAATCAATAGATCTAGCTCAATAATAAACGATTTTAATTGATTAAAAAAATATTACTTTGTAAAGACCATTATTGAGATTTCCAATCTTTTACAGTATCTCTTAAGTGAGTCAAGGATCGAATTTGACCACCATTAATTTTTTTATATAACGACCAGTATATTTCACGGTTAACATCATTTCTATCTTTTAATACTTTCAAATGGTATCTCATTGCTCGTATTTTTTTCACATATAGTTCTTTTTTTCCTGTCCTCGCAGTTTTGCGACCTTTCTTAGATCCAGGGCCAGACCCATGCTTCTTTTTTACTTCCAATTTTGCTTTAGCTCTACTTCTCGAAGTTCCTTTGGGCTTTGATGTCCATATAACACCATTTTTTATTAAAGATCTTATATCTTCTCTTGTTATAGAATCTGCTATATCGTCAAGCTTATCAGGTTCAAATTTAACTCTATTAGAACCAACATTCAGCATTCTAGCAACTAATTCTCTTTTCTTTTTTAGATTTACAACCATATCTTATTCACTATCCTTTACTTTAGATGTATTTTTTGTTTTAGAATCTTTTCCTGGATTCAAAACTTTAATTCCTAATTCAGCAGCTTTAATCAAAATTTCTTTTCTCTTTAATTTTCCAACAATATGTCCTATCCTTATGGCATCTTTTTTTGAATCTAATGACAACAGGTCATTGGTATTATATACTAGATTATCAGTATATCCGGATGGATGAAGTCCTCTAACGGCCTTTGGACCTCCATAACCAACTTTTACTAACCGAGGGACACCAGAAACTTGTAGTCTCATTTTATTATCTTTTCCTTTAGGTTTCCTCCAGTTTTCAGCGAGCCTATCATATCTCCAGCTTTCTTGTCTTACAAATTTAGGTCGATGTTCTGATACTTTCTTCCTTTTTTCTAGTAGTTCCTTATTAATAACCATGATAAGCAGTTAGAATTTAATTCTACTTTTCAATAAATACGTTTCTCTCTAACAAGAGAAGTATCATGGTCAATATATAGCATAAAATAGATTAATAGACAACAAAAAGATTAATAATTACCAAAAAAAAATACACATATGGGAAAATATGAATTACCTCCGTTGCCATATAGTTACGATGCACTAGAACCACATATTGATGCAAGAACTATGGAAATACATCACACTAAGCACCATCAAACTTATACAGATAAACTGAATGCAGCACTTGATAAATGTTCTACTGATATTCAAGAAAAAGACATTGTGGAAATATTATCTAATCTTGATCAAGTTCCGGCTGATCAAAAAAGTGCCATCAACTTTAATGGAGGAGGATTTGATAACCATCGAATATTTTGGCACAACATGAAATCAAATGGAGGAGGCGAACCAAGCGGACCTATTGCTGATGCAATCAATACATCATTTGGAAGTTTTGCAGCATTTAAGGAAAAATTCTCTTCTACTACTGCATTGATTCAAGGTAGTGGTTGGGGATGGCTTGTATATAACCCATCAACCAATAAAGTAGAATACAAATCAATGCCAAATCAAACAAGTCCACGAACAGAAGGTTTAATACCACTCTTAGGATGCGATGTATGGGAACATGCCTATTATCTCAAATATCAGAACAGAAGACCTGACTACATTTCTGCCTGGTGGAATGTTATAAACTGGGAAGACATTTCGCAACGTTTCAATAAAATTTCCAAATAAAAATTTTTTTTATCTTTTCAATCTTTCGATGTATGATTAATTTAAATTAGATTGTACGAAAATATGAAACTATTTTATTAATTATTGAATCAAATGTTTTATCGTTATTGTTAGAATTAAATTCAAGGTGAAAAATATTATTATCATTATTTAGAAAGATATATTCATCTTTGTTTATAACTAATCCTGATTGTGGAGAAAATGAATATTTCAGATATTTGTTTTTATCATAAATATCTTCTACTTTTGATATGTTGATATTAACAATAGATTTTTTTAGCTTTTCTAAATATAATTTAAAGTGATTAGAAAAAGTGTCTGTTGAATCTAGCATTTTTGTTTTTATAGTAAAATATTCTTGAAATGTATCTATAGGAGAATATAATGGAGAAATAAAACTAGTTACTACATTTAAATCCATATCAAAAAATTGATCTTCAAATTCTATATATGTCCAATCTGATGGATACATTAATTCAAAAGAATGGTTTTTATTTTGATATACTTTAAAATCAGTCGAATTTTTTAATAATGTTTGGGCAGAAATTTCAGTAAAATTAAAGATAAATAATAAAATTGATTGTAATAATAATGACAAAAATAATAAGTTCATTTTATTTTTTTTTATATGTATTGATATTATATATATTATTAAAATAATAGAATAAAAAAATTTTTGTATAAATATAGTTATTAAATAATAAAATGAAAAAAATTAAGTAAGAGATACTTCGATATAAACATCATCAGGGATCCTTAATCTCATAAGCTGTCTAATAGCTTTATCGTCTGCTCCTAAATCAATTACTCTTCTATGAATCCTTAATTCGTATTTATCCCATGTATTTGTACCTTGTCCACATGGAGACTTCCTTGTTACTACTTTCATTTTTTTTGTAGGTAGCGGATAAGGACCTTTTAAATTTATACCGCTTTTTTCACCTATTCCTTTGATTTCAGAACAAACACCTTCTAATGTGGAAAGATTGGTGCTGGTTAGTTTTATTCTAGCTTCCTGAGGCATTATTAGATTTCACTTCTACTTCTTTTGATATGTTTCTGTAATGGATTTAATAACTCCAGCAGCAATTGTAGTACCCATATCTCTTAAGGCAAATCTGCCAATTTCTGGAAATTCTTTGAAAGTTTCTATGGCAAGAGGTCTAACGGGTCTGATTCTCACAATGGCTGCATCGCCGGTTTTAAGGAATTTTGGTTTTTCTTCCAGCACTCCTCCTGTTTTGGGATCAATTTTAGCAACAAAATCTGACAAAGTTGCCGCTACTTGAGCTGTATGTGCATGTAATACTGGAGTATATCCAGGTGCCATAGCAGTTGGATGATGGATCACTATTATTTGAGCTTCAAATTCTTTAGCAACATTTGGAGGTTTATCTACATGTCCTATAACGTCACCCCTATGAATAGATTTTTTGTCTATTCCTCTTAGGTTAAATCCAATATTATCACCAGCTTCTGCTGAATCCATCTGAGTATGATGAGTTTCTATAGATTTGACTTCTCCGGTTACTCCTGCAGGCATCACAATTACCTTATCATTAGCTTTAACAACACCAGTTTCTACTCTGCCTACTGGAACAGTCCCGACACCTGTAATTGAATATACATCTTGAATTGGAATTCTCAATGGTTTTCCAATTGGTTTTTCTGGTGGATCAAAAGAATCTAGTGCTTCTAACAAAGTTACACCTTTATACCAACTCATGTTTTCAGATTTTTTGACTAAATTATCACCTTTCCATCCAGACACTGGAACAAAATTTACTTTACTAGTATTATAACCAACCATTTTTAACATTTTTTCAACGACACCTTTTACTTCATTATATCTTGCTTCTGAATAGTTAGAATCATCCATTTTATTTAAAGCCACAACTACTTGTCCTACTCCCAATGTTCTGCATAAAAATGCATGTTCTCTTGCTTGACCTCCAGGTTCGGTAGCAGCTTCAGTTTCTCCCGGTTTTGTAGAAACAACCAGAATAGCCACATCAGCTTCTGAGGCGCCGGTAATCATGTTTTTAATAAAGTCTCTATGACCTGGGGCATCAATTAAGGTAAAGAAGAATTTTTTAGTTTCAAATTTCTGAAATGCTAAATCTATTGTAATTCCTCGATCTCTTTCATCCTTAATGCTATCTAAAACCCAGGCATATTTGAAAGTGTCACCTTTACCAGTAGCTTCTGATTCTTTTGCAAATTGTTCTATAGTTCTTTGATCAATAACTCCTAAATCAACCATCAAATGGCCAACAATAGTAGATTTACCATTATCTACATGTCCTGTAACCACGAGATTCATGTGTGGTTTCTTGCTTGAGCTCATACACGGAAGAGTATTCATCAGCTTTATTTATATTTCGTTATGATTAGCAATAATTGAATCTCTTTCTAACAGATGGAGATAATAACATTAAAAAAGGTTATTTTACTTTTTATTTATTTATTCCAGTAAAAAGAATATTAATAGCAAATGATTATCTAATTTTCGTTGATCAATCTTGAAAAACTTTCTGATAATGAAATTAAAGTTAAATTAAAAGAAATAAAAGAATGGAAAATAGAGAATGGAAAATTGTGTAAATCTTTTGAATTTAAAAACTTCACTCAAGCCTTTGGTTTCATTACAAAAATAGCACTAGAATCAGAGAAAGTTGATCATCATCCCGAATTATTTAATGTTTATAACAAAGTTAAAATTTATCTATCCACCCACGCAATTAATGGATTAAGTGAATATGATTTCATATTAGCAAAAAAAATTGACGAACTTTAAGATTTTTACAAAATTAATTAAATAATAAAAATAAATTTTCATATATCTGCATATAAAGAGAATTCAAATGGATGAGGTCTTAAAGTAACTTCTCTATATTCATTTGTTCCATGTTCTATTAACCTTTCAATTACTGAATCATCAAATATTGGTTTGAGAAACTCTCTATCTGACTCTAAAGCTTGAGATGCTTCTAATAAACTAGTTGGTAATTGTTTTATTCCCAGTTGGCGTCTTCGTATTGGAGTCATTTTGAAAATATCTTCATCAATGGGATCACCTATAGATATTTTTTTCTTTACGCCATCTAAACCAGCTGCAATAATAGATGAAAAAGCTAAATATGGATTACAGGATGGATCCGGAGCACGAAATTCAATTCTTTTCATATTTGCAAATTTTTCACCTCTAAAATGTCCTGGAATACGTATTATAGCAGACCTATTACCTGTACTCCAAGCAACATAAACAGGAGCTTCATATCCAGGGACTAGTCTTCTATATGAATTGGTTGTAGGAGCTACAATTGCAGCAAGTGCAAAAGAATGTTCTAATATGCCTCCACAAAAATATCTAGCTAATTCAGAAATTTCAGCATATTCATCATTTTTATCAAAAAATAGGTTAGTATTATTATTCCAAAGACTGACATTAACATGTAAACCAGATCCATTATCAAGTGCTATTGGCTTTGGCATCATAGTAGCTATCATATTATGTTTCTTGGCAACATTTTTTACAATATACTTGTAACTCTGAACTGAATCTGCCATATTTACTAATGAATCATATCGTATATCTATTTCACATTGTCCAGCCGTTGCAACTTCATGATGATGTGCATCACATGCAATACCAAAATTATTACTTAGAATATCTACACATTCATTTCGAAAATCAACTAAAGTATCTGCAGGAGCAGTTGGAAGATAACCTTCCTTTAAATTCACTATATATCCAAAACCATTGGAAGCCCATGGAGCTTCTTTTGAAATAATCTCATAACTTTGACTGTGATAAGGTGAAAGAGTATTTACTAACAGATTGTCAAAAACAAAAAATTCAACTTCTGGTCCCCAGTATGACACCTCATATCCGTTTTCATTAATATATTTTTCAGCTTTCTTTGCTATACCACGAGGATCTCTTGAAAATTGTATTCTATTAGATCCCCCACTTAAAATATCGCAAATCAATCTGCATGTCTTGTATTTCTCTATCCATGGAATTATAGCATAAGTAGAAGGATCAGGTCTAATAATTAAATCAGATTCATGAATATCAGTAAATCCACGAATTGAAGAACCATCAATTTTCGGTAATCCATTTTCAAAATCTGTTTTTTTAAACATATTTCTAGAAATAGTAATATGATGGAATTTTCCAAAAAGTCCAGTAAATTGTAAATCTATAAACTTGATATCATCTTTTTCTAATTTATCCATAACATCATCAGTACTAAAATGTTGTTTTTCAATTCTTCCTTCAATAATCTTATATGGCAAATCAGTTGATAGTAATTAAGGATCTCATAATTAAGGCTTTCAGAAAGTTATGAAGAAAAACGGAATTATTTATAAATTAATTCTGTTAAAATACTAAATTAATGTCTGACAATATGGAAGATTACTTTACTGTGGAAATGGCATACAATATTCTTTTAAAAGAATATCAAATTTCATCTTTACAAGAAATACCTTATGATACTTATCAGAGATTAGCTATTACAATTGGTAATTTAAAATCAAAAGAATATGATATTATTGAAAAAAAAATTGTGCAGAAAGTTATTGAAAATCTCTCAATAATATCAAATCTTTTACTTCAAACTAGAATTGAAAAAATCATTATAGGAAATATAAATTCTAATCTAGAGATGAATTATTCTAAAATGACAGATGAAGAAAAATACATCATCGATCGAGAAATTCAATCAAAAAGAAAGAGAACACAAATAATAACTCTGATAACCAATGGTCAGCCAAAGATTTTAGAAAAAATAACAGATATAATTAAACAAAAAAAATTACTGATTAAATTTATAAAACCAATGGAACAATTCATCGGCGTAGATATGTACAAATACGGTCCTTTTTGTGTTGATGATATCGCTAACTTACCTTTTGAAAATGCATTATCTCTTGTTAATAGTAAAATGGCAACTGAAATGTTTCCGATCTTTGATTAATATTTTATAATCAAAAGGAAAGAAAAATATTTTATGAACAATATTATTAAATTTAAATATTGACACATAATGAAATAGACATTGATCAGTTTATCTTGCTGACTATTTATCCTAGCATTGCATTATTTGGAATTACTTTTTTTGCAAAAAAGGCTAGGTTAGCATCATCTATTCAATACTGCTTACAGGCTTTTATCTGTATTGTATTTTCAGCTATATATTTAATTTTAATCCCTAATGGAGGAGCTCAAGGATTAGCAATAGTGCTATTATTGTTCAGTGGTATATTACTATTAATGGCAAGAAAATATAAAATTCATCCTGAAGAAAATGATAAATCGTCATCTAAAGAAATTCCTTTTAATTAAATTTATCTAAAAATTAAGAATTTATATAATGATAAAATTTTAAAATAAAAGGGAATGCCATTTTAAGAGTATTCTAAATTGAAAATAAAATTTATCTTTTTCTTATGTAGGATCCTTATTTTCTTCTTTTTTTATTTCATTTTCCTTTAAATTTTCTTGATATGATGAAACTAAAACAACATTATCATCAAGAGACATTCGTACACGAACTTTTCTTGGTGGATTTGTTTTGCCATTTTTCCAGATTTCTCTATTTAATTCTTGATCTATTTTTATATTTTCATTTTTCATATGACGTTTGGCAAATTCTTTAATCATATTGATTACTCTATCAGTTCTTCTATATTGAGGAGTTAACCAGGCCTTTCCAAGATTAATTGTATATACATGAGTTGCATTTTCTTCAGATTTTGACATATTTCATAAATCACCATTTTTAACCAACATTTACATCAGATCTTCTCCATAATCTACGTTTTGGATTAGATCGAACTTGTCTATGTGTTCTAATAATAACCCAAGCTGGCACCGGTCTATTTTGTTTAATCTTTCTAATCAACCTCTTTTTTCTCGATGTATTCTTTCGGGCAGCCATCCACTAAATAAATAATTTTCTCACTTTTAAGTGTTGATATATTATATTTTTTAATGAAAAAATGGATTAAGATAATATAAAACTAAATTCATATTAATGATATAATGAAACTTTGTAATTTATGTTTTGAATTCTTTAAGACTAGTACAAATGAAAAATTCATCAATAATGTTGAAATTGTTGAAAAGAATCAATGCAATGGATTATACCATAAAAAATTAATAGATAGCTTTAAAACATAAAAATAGCTTAAAAATTATAATTACATTCTTTACAATAATCATAGATATCACCATCAAGATGGTTAAAATGAGTTTTACATGCTCTACAAGTATGATGGACTTCGTCAAATCCATCAGAAGCTATAAATTTGAAATAATCTAAATTTTGACTTTTACATTTTATACATCTACAACTGCAAAACATAAATAATAAATAATTTTTCATCTATAAATTAGTTTTTACCTCTATATAATAAAGATCAATCAGATTAACAATATTTATAGATTAAATACTACCATTTTATGAACACATATAAAATATATTGACAAATATGTTCTACGATTTTAATTGAAATCTAAAGGTTCAGCAAAAAGTGAATATTGAGAAGAATTTATCACCTTGACCTTAATTATTTGTCCTATATTAAGATTTAATTTCTCAGAATTATTTATAATTACAGATTTATAGGCATAATTTCTTCCTTGCACTAATGTATTTGTTATTTCATCAATATATATATCCCCAATCCAATCTTTCCATAAAGAATTTCTTTTTCTTGAAATATCACGAGATAGATTATGTAAAATTTTAGAACGAAATTTTTTTTGATCAGAGGATATATTCTTTAGCTTTGAAGAAACTGTACCTGATCTCTGACTATATTTTGATATATTTACTATATCTGGTTCAGTTTCTGTAATTAAATCCATTGTAAATTTAAAATCCTCACTAGATTCGGTTGGAAAACCTACAATAATATCAGTTGCTATTGTTATTTCGGGGATAGATTTTCGAAATTCGTATACAGCCTTTTTAAAAATATTAACATTATGGCCCCTATACATTTGTCTTAAAATTTTATTACTTCCACTTTGAACTGGTATATGTATGAATTTAAAAATCTTCTCTTTGTTTTTATATAATGCTACAAGATCGTATAAAATCTCAGATAAATACATTGGATTCATCATTCCAATCCGCAGTTTAAAATTTCCCTCTAATTCACTACATAATTTTAACAATTCAACTAGATTTGAATTAATATCTTTCCCATAACATCCATTGTCAGTTGATGTTAACCAAATTTCATTACAACCATCATTAATATCATTTTTTATTTGGGCAACTATAGATCCAGGTCGATAACTTTTAAGATTACCCTTTGAAATTTTGGTTTGACAAAAGGAACAATTACTTAAACAACCTGATGCAATCTCTATAATACTAATAGATTTATTCAATCTTATCTTTGGTAGATTTATTTTCTCAATAGATGAATCCTCAAGAAATACAGTTTTATTGTTTGAAAGTGCAAGATTAGCAGACTCAATCGATCTATCTAAAGAATTTGGACCTAATAAGCTAATTTTTGAATTAATTCTTTCTATTTTTTTACGTTCTGTTTTTGTAAGACAGCCTGCTACTATTAATGGTTTATTATCTAAAGTCAATTGTTTAATTCGATGAAGCATTTTATGTTCAGTCGAATCTTTAACTGAACAAGTTACAATTATATTTAGATCCGCATCGTCAATACAATTAACAATATTATACCCATGACTTTTTAACATTCCAGATATAATTTCTGAATCTGCAATATTGGCGGAACACCCATATGCCTCAATCCACACATTTTTTTTTAAATGTTTATTTGATTTTATTACATTTTCATTTTCTGATACAATATTTTTATAATTATTATTATTAACTTTGGAATCATTGTTCAAAATTGAAATAGATTCAATAAGATCTGATTTTATTTGTCGCATTAACATTCTATATAACTATTGAGATTATTAAGTAAATCAATAAAAAGAAATAAAGATTTAAAATGAATATTTTTTTTCTAATTTATTATAGTTAGGTAAGTCAACAAGATTATTAAATTCCTGAAAAGTAATCATTTTATTTTTCAATTCTTTAGTCGTACCTGTTTTCTTTAAGGTTTGAAGAGTCTGTTTTATTGCAAAAGTTGATGAATACAATGCAGATAATGGAAAAACGACCATTTTATAACCCATTTTTCTTAACTGATTAGCGGTTAGATTAGGAGTTACTCCTTCTTCTATCATATTGGCTAATAGAGGAGCCTTAATTTCTTTTGCAATCAATTCCATTTGATCAATAGTTTTTGGTGCTTCAATAAAAACTACATCAGCACCAATTTTTCTATATTCTTTTCCTCTTTCTATTGCTTCTTCTATTCCAAATTGCGCAAGAGAGTCTGTTCTCGCGACTATGATAAATTCATTATCTTCTCTTGCATCTATTGCAGCTTGTAATTTTAGAATATATTCTTCCTTTGGAATTACAGCTTTGCCAGTCATATGGCCACATCTTTTAGGCCATACTTGATCTTCTAAAAAAATTCCTTTTGCACCAATTCTTTCTAGATCTTTAATTATTTTCCAAACATTTAATGGGTTCCCATAGCCTGTATCTATATCAACAAGAATAGGAATATTTACACAATTAATAATTCTTCTAGCATTTTCCAAGGTTTCTCCTGCATCCAGAAATCCAAAATCAGGCATCCCTAACAGAGAGGCTGATGTACCATATCCTGTTTGAAATGCTGCTTCAAATCCTACATACTCTGCAATTTTAGCTGTTAAAGCATCGTATACTCCAGGAAGTATTATAATATCATCATCATTCACTATACGATCTCTTAAAGATTTTTTATGCATTACAATAAGAGATTAATTAATTTAATAAATAGTTTAAAACTTATTTGTTACTATTTTTGATTTCATAAATATCATAATTAGTTTCAGAATATTTAGAAACACCTATCATACATTGTCTGCAAGAATAATATTTTATAGGTGGATCATGACTAATAGATCCATTGAGCCATACCATCATAGTTCCGCATACAGGACATTTCATAGTCATTGATCCGATAATTGTAAAAATTCAATATATATTTTTTTAATACTGATAAGGTTAAATTTCAATAATATGATATTAAAAGAAATATTAATAAATCGCTAGTGATATATTTATATTCATGATATCTCATTGGTTTTCAAGAGTAAATAGTGTTATTCCCCGAGGATTCTCAAGACAATATATTTTAAACTTGTTAAAAGAGAAACCAATGAGTGGAAAAGAAATCATAGATTTTGCAATTTATGAAAGCGAAGGAAAATGGAAACCATCCCCTGGTCTGATTTATCCTATGCTCGGTAGATTATTAGAGGAGGGATTAATTTCAGAGACAGAAAATGGAAAATACAAAGTTACACACAAAGGTGTTGGAATTGCAGAAGATATTCAATCAATACAAAAGATATTACAAAAACAGTTAGATGTGATGTTTAGATTTGGAAGTATAGGAAGATTTATGGCCATGGATCTAATTGATAGAGTATCATCCATCGGATCTACATTAAGTTCGAATTTAGACAAAATGACTGAACAAGAACGTGAGAAATATAAAGAATTTTTAATAACAGAATTAAAGAAAATCGAAGAGCAAGAAAAGGAATTAAGATAAATTTTTTTTGTAGATATACATATAAAGAAATTATAAACGCTTAAAAAAGATCAATATAAAATAGTATTGTGACGTCGGAACTCTTTGCATCTATTAATGAATTAACAGAAAAAATTGATCAGATTGAAAAAGACATTCAATACGATATGAATAAAGTAATAAAAGAATATGAAAGTATTAGTGAAAAAATGAATGAGAACCAAAGCTACTTTCTATCTGGAATTCAATATGGATTACCAGGAAAATCATATTTACTAACTCCAAAAGGAATCGAGGTATTAGGAGAAGAGACAATTGAAATTAGTAAATTCATTAATGATGTTATAAATTTTGCAACTAATCCAAAGAGAAAGATAGAGATATTACGAGATCTTGTTACTCATTTACAGAAATCTGTTGAAACTATGGAAAATAGTTCTTCCTAAAGAAAAATTTTGTAGATTTAAAAAAGTTTTATATGATATCAACTATAAGATTTAAAGGTATTTTGTTACTACGTAAACCTATTCTTAGTTTATTGTTTTGATATTCAATATCCCCAATATTATCAAAAATACTCCTTGAAGAAAGATGAATTTTACTACATTGAAGATAGATCTTATATGAACCCTCTTTTTCATTATGGGAACTAGACAGGAATTACTTTTCTTAAATTAACTAATTCATCCAATTCTCGACATACAGGCCGTATCAAAGTCCAAGCCCCTTCTTCTCTCAAAACAATAGAAAGTAGAATCCTTACAAAATAAAAAATGTTATGTTAGACAAAAAAAAGTGATAAAGTTATCCAAAATTATTTTACAGTAAATTCGAATTTAGCATATTCTGGATTTATAGGTATAAAGTTTATTCCTAAAACGGGTATATTAATTGAATATTCCCCTGGTGAAGGAAAGGTAAAGGGAATAGTAACAGAACCTTCAGCTGTATGAAGAAGAGGTTGGCTAATTTGCTTTGCAGCAGAAAATATTTCTTTTCCATTATTTAATATTTGAAAATCATAATCAACATGAACCTGAATTTTATCTGTACCAGGTTCAAAAAAATTGATTTTAAATTTAACTTCATTATTTGTATTAATGACTTCAGGAGAAGGAGAAATATTTACATCTAAGGATCCATCAGTAGTAGATTGAACTAAATTTGGATCCATAACACCAAAAGAACCTGCAAATGTTTCACCCCCTATAAAGGTAATTGCTATAAAAGATCCCAAAATTACAAAACAATTTGAATATTTTTGTGTCATTAGTGAAGCTAGAACAAATAGAATATATGTACTTATTTATTACACTATTAAATATAAATATAAATAATATATTAATTATTGATAACTTATATTCATAAAATAATTTATTCACGAAATGCCTAAAAATATTGATTATTTTTAACTAATATACTAACAATAAGACTTGAATGTATTAGAAAAATAATATAACAATTCAGTAAATAGCAATAACAAGCTAAACTTCGTTTATAGCTAATTATAGTCACTTAAAATCAAAAGTAAAATAATAAAGATAAGTTACAAATTTGAAAATGTAGTTAAATAAATTATGAATGAATAAAAGTAGGATAACTTTAAATCAGGCAAAATGCAAAATTTAAAAATATACTTTATTTTGATTTTTGTTAGATTTTTTACTTTTAATTATAATAGAGTCTAACTTTTAGAAATAGTCTATAAAAGTATATTAAAATATTCCAAAATTTTTATAATTAGGATAGAATAGAAGATGTTTTTGTTTTACATTCTATTTATAATGATGATTTTATTATTAAAAGTAAATGAGATTATAAAAAAGTTCTATAACTATCACATAACCATCTAATTGAGTTATTCTGTTGTTTGCAATTCATCTTCAAATAAGTTTTTTCTCACTTTTATTGGAACGTCATAGTATGAGGCTAATGCAATAGCATCTGATGCTCTATAATTACGCAAAATAAGTGTATCCTTTCTGCCTCTAAAATACAAGTTAGCGCGTAATACTGATCCGCTCATATAAATTCTAACTTCCATTAACAAGAGGTCTTGCATTACAGCTATTTCTTCAACTAAATTATAAATAGTGGGAATAGTATTTTTATCTCCTTCTCTAAATCTGAGTATATGTTTTGCAACTTCACCAGAAAATGCGTTAATAGGAAATTCCTTTCCTTCTATAGATTTCAAAATTAAAAAACCTTCTAATCCCAAATGATCAGCATATCCAATATTGCTAATCTCCACTTGAATGTATTCATCATTTGATGAAAAAATATCGCTCATCTCTAATAGTATTACGATAAACTACGAGATAAATTTTTCATGTATTTATATAATAATAAAATTTAATTTTGGCAGTTTATTTTATTATAGCATTATAATTATGAGAATAAAAGGAATTTTCTTATGGAATAGAGGATTGAGAATCATATTCTTTAGTATTTCATCATTAATATTCTCATATATTATTTATTCAAACCTTACAAACCCATATTTTAATGATATAATTATGTTTACTCCAATATTGTTTAATTTATCAATAGGAATATTAATAATAACATTTATTTCATCAATAGCTATTTGTTTCGGATTATGGAATCTTTATGTTTCAAAAGATATAACAAAAAATAATTTAAGATATTACATTTCTTTACCATTCAAAGAAAGAAGATATACTTTGATAATGATTTTAGCAGGAATTTCTTATGGCATCATTTTTAGTTTTCTTTCTCAGATATTTGTTTTTATTGAGAATGAGATAAATCCTTTTGAAGATAAAAAACCCATTCCATCAATAAAAATAGTTCCATGCTGTAACACGATAGGATATGTACCTATGACATACATTTATTTAGCTGAAAATTTTTTTATATTTCTAATTCCAATTAATATAGTATTAGTATTCATTGCATCTTTATTAGTAGGGTTTAATATTTCAATAAATGTTTTTATGATCAAGAAATTAAAAGAAAATAACAATAAACAATCAAAGTTTTTAGGAAGTATAGGTGCAACATGTGGTTTATTTATAGGATGTCCCACATGCGCAGGAAGTATAATAGCAGCAATTTTTGGATTTAGCGCTGGAACTACAACTATATCATTATTGGCATCATTTCAAACTATCTTTATTATTATAAGTATACCTGCATTAATAATTGCGCCATTTCTAATTGCAAAGACTTTAAAAAATAAAATTATTTAAATTAATTTCCTTATTTTCTTTTATAAGAAAAAAAGTTTATTTAAGTTTATAAAAATGAATTTGCTAGAACTTTTTTTTTAAAAAAAAACCCTAAAATTTTTTGGTTATCAGGTTGAATATCAGTTATATAAAATAATCTAGTTATTCTTAATAAATTGAAGGATAAATCCATAGAAAGGGTTTTAAAATCATTTATTGAGGAAAAATCATTAATCAAATTACTAAAAATACTAGAAGAAGAAAAGATGAGAAATGAAAATGTGAAAATAGAGAATAGAAAAAGAAAATTAATATACGAAAATATATCAAATCGATTTTACAATTAAATTTATTTATTAATTTTTCAAATAAAATTCAATTTAAATATAGGCATATCTATTACTTTGTATTTTATTAAAAAGGAGATAGAATAAATGAAATTAGATTTACCAAGATTTACTGAAAGATTTGGATCGATAAGTCTTCATGGCGTTCAGCGAGTATTTGAACTTGATTCTGGCTCAGAGAAAGGAAAAAATGTATCAGAAAATATTACAGGTGTTGGAAACGAAGTCATTTCAGACATAGAAAGTCAGATGGCCATAGTCATTCCAATAAAAAATGAAAGATTAAAGCTGTTAGAAGGTGTTTTAAGTGGAATCCCTCATGATTGTATGACAATAATAGTTTCTAATAGTCCTAGACTACCTGTTGATAGATATAAATTAGAAAAAGAAGCACTTCAACAATTTAATCGATTTGCCAACAAAAATGCATTAATTCTTCATCAAAGGGACGAAGGTCTTGCTGAAACATTAAGAGAAGTAGAATATAATGATTTGTTAGGGCCCGATAATTTAGTTAGAAATGGCAAGGCAGAAGGAATGGTATTAGGAATGCTTCTTGCTAAAATGGTTAACAAAGAATACGTTGGTTTTATTGATGGAGATAATTATGTACCTGGTGCCGTCAATGAATATGTAAAAATTTTTGCATCAGGAATTGCCATGTCCGATACCCCTTATAAAATGATAAGAGTTTCTTGGATTTATAAACCAAAAATCTCTGAAAGTGGAATTTACTTTTCAAAATGGGGAAGGGTTTCAGAAATTACTAATCAATACTTAAACTCACTTATTTCATATTATACAGGATTTGAAACAGAAGTTATGAGAACTGGCAATTCCGGCGAACATTGTATGTCTCTAAAACTCGCCGAGCTTCTTAATTTTTCTTCAGGATTCTCAGTTGAAACCTATGAAATTGTGAATTTACTTGAACAGTTTGGTGGAATATTACCTACAGAAAATCAAGATGCAATGGATAAAGGAGTAGAGGTTATGCAAGTTGAAACCAGAAATCCACATTTTCATGAGGACAAAGGAGAAGCACACTTGAAAGAGATGATTAATGGTTCTCTAGGATGTATATATCATAGTAAAATATGTCATCCAAAATTACAAGAAAAAATACTTGAAGAATTAAAAAATAAATCAACAATAGCGCAAAATGAAGTTCCTCCAATTTTAGAAAAAATAAATCCATTCAAGAAAGTAGATATAAAAGCATTTGATAAAAAATTACATGAGAGAGCAATTAGTTTGATACATTGGAATTAATTTATTTTTATTTTACCAATTATTAAGGTAAACGAAATCTCAATATAATTATGAAAAAAAGATGATGTAAGTTTTCTATATTATTCTTTATCAATAAATTCATCAGCGCTTGGAGGTTCTGGATTAAGCCCTTTCCTTTTGCGAACGTCAGCAATTAGTGTTTTTATAACAGATTGGGGAACAGCCTGCCAACTTTTAAAATAGGTACTCCACATTGCTTTACCCGCTGTTCCACCACGCATAATCTCAGAAAGATCAAAAGTTTCAGAAGCAGGGACTTCACCTTGCATAATAGCTATAACACCTTTTTGGTCAACATTTAATAATTTTCCTCGTTTTCCAGAAAGAATACCCGCTACTGTACCTATTTGTTCTTGTGGACATTTCACTTCTATTCCTAATATAGGTTCCAAAAGTACGGGATTTGCTATTAACATAGAACCTAACATTGCTCTTCTGGTGGCTGGCATCAATTGTGCTAATCCTCTGTGAGCTGGATCCTCATGAGGAACAAAATGATGAAGAACAAATTTAACTCCTCTTAAAGTCTCATGAGCTAATCCGCCTGAATGAATTACATCATCAAATCCTGATTTTATAGAGTCCATTGATTCTTGAATAAATTGAACACCCTTAGTTTCATCAATTAACATGTTACCTGATGGGTCAATAGCACTAACATTCCTAGCTTCATCTGCACTCCATCCTTTCTCTCTAAGAATTTTAGCTAATTCCTTTTTATCCATATCTTCCTTTATTCGTCCTACTTTAATTATGTCAATAATTTCTTCGTCAAGTGGTTCTACTCTCATGAATATTTTGTTATGTCTATTTGGTGATTTACTCATTATAGGTCCTGCTTTAGAACGAACTGTTTCTCTATAATTGATCAAAGGTTGAGAAGTAGTTATGGCTAAACCTGCTTCTTGTAATAGAGATGTAGCTATTTCAAGATGTAATACACCCATTCCAGCCATTAATGTTTCTCCTGTTTCTTCATTTATTTTGACAATAAGATTTGGATCTTCTACTGTTATTTTGCGAAGAGCTTCTACGAGTTTTGGAAGATCTTTTGGATGTTTTGTTTCTACAGCTATAGTTACTACAGGCTCAGAAACATATTTTATTGATTCAAAAGCAACATTATTTTTTATACTCGAAATTGTTTCGCCTGCAACTGCATAATCTAAACCTAACAGGGCAGGAATATTCCCTGCAGGTAAAACACTAACAACCTCTCTAGTATTTCCCATATAGATATTTACAGATTGAACTTTTCCTGGTCTTTTGGCATCAATTAGATAAATTTCATCTCCATCTTTAATGGTACCTGAAAATAATCGTCCTGTAGCTATTCTACCAGCCTGTGGATCTACATTGATTGTAGTCACCATCATTACGGCAGGTCCTTTTTCATCACAATTTATCAATGCTTTTCCGATATCAGAATTAAGATCGCCTGGCCATATCTTTGGGATTCTGTATTTTTGTGCAATATGAGGTGGAGGATGGTGTTGAACAACCATACCTAGAACAGCTTCATGAAGAGGGGCTTTCTCAGAAAGAGCTTTGATCTTTGATGGATCATCAGATGTATATGCATCATATACATCTTTGAAACTAAATCCTTTTTTCTGAGCTACTTTGTAATTAAATCCCCATCTATCTTTAGCAGATCCAAAGGCTACATTATTAGCTTGTATACTTACTTTCCATTTTTCTTTTAACTCTGGTTCTGCATAAATATCTACTAATTTATTGAATTCTGCTATAATATTAGATAACCATTTTTGCATTGCAGGAGGATCGAGACGTAATTCTTTTACCAAACGATCTATTTTATTTATATACAGAACAGGTCTAACTCTTTCTTCTAGCGCCTGTCTTGTTACAGTTTCAGTCTGGGTCATAATACCTTCAACTGAATCAGAAACGACTACAACTCCATCAATAGCACGTAATGCTCTTGTAACTCTACCAGTAAAATCAATGTGCCCTGGCGTATCAATCATATTTATAACATATTCTTTACCCTCATGTTCATAAAATAGTGTTACATTAGCCCCTCTGATAGTCATCTGTCTATTTTGTTCAAGTTTCATTGAATCCAGAGCTAGTGCTTGTCCCGCTACAGAGGGAGAAATGATCCCCGATGCTGCTAAAAGACTGTCACTCATAGTAGTTTTACCATGATCTACATGAGCAATAACACCAAAATTACGAATTTGCTCTTTATTATCAATAATTCTAATTATATCTTGAGTTGATTTGAATTTAGGCATATAGACAAATCAAAAAAAATTAAGAGGGTTATTAAACTTTCCTTGACATGAAAAAAGGTTAATTTATTAATTCAATTATTAATAAATACATTGAATAAATTACTCTGTGGGTTTTTTTTGATTATATATAGAGATAACTTAGTAAAATTCATGACTATAATAAAAGAATAGATTTTTAGAATTTCATGAAAGATTGCGTTTTCAATATCTAAGAATAATTATTATGAAGAAGAGAGTATTATTTTTATAAAATTGATTATTTATTAATGGATAAATATCAATTGGATAAGTCCATTACACAAAAATTTTATTCTGAACATCGTATTTATAAAGCTACTATGTATATATCCTAATATCAATCCTCTATTCTATAGTTTGCAATTATCTTTTAAAATTAAATTATTAGATACAAATTAGATCTGTAGATAAAATACTTCCACCACTTATTTGGCTATTATTATTTAACATATTTCTACGGCAATTAATGTAATAACAGAAATTTTGGTAATTTCCTTTTCGATCTGAAACCTTCAGAAAATATATTTTGAATTACTATTCTTATCTTTATGTAATGATTTAGATGCTGTTGTAGTAATTTTGAAAACATATACAGCATAATTCCTTCCATTTTATTTTAATGATATAGTATATTTTTAATGGCTATTTTGAAGCGATCAGTAAATCTACAGATAAACTAAATGATTAAAAAGACTTATTATTAATAATTGAACATACTTATATTACGTCATTTAATTAAAAATGGTTCAATGGATATTAGTGACAAGTCAAGAAAATCAATGGAAAGTCTTGGCTTGACAAGCTATGAAATTAAAGTTTATTTGTCATTATTAGAGCATGGCTCTATGACAGCATCAGATATCAGTAAAACTTCTGGTGTTCCCTACTCAAAAATATATGAGGTACTAAATAGTTTGGAAAATAAAGTCTGGCTTGAATCAGATAGCTCGAGACCACAAAAATTTTTTCCTAAATCTCCTTCTACTGCATTAGAGGCAATAAGACTTCAAAAAGAAAATGAGATTAAAAGTAACGAGGAAATAATTAAAAATGAATTAATGCCTATTTATGAAAAAAGTGGTATAAAAGAAAAGCCAGAGATATGGGTAGTAAGAGGGCTTTATAATATTGCAGGCAAAGTAAGTGAGATCATTCAGAATAGCCAGCGAGAATTATTAATAGCATTACCACAAATAGCACAAGAAATAGCTAAGTCATTACAGCCTATGTTACGAACTTTACATGATAAAGGTATAAGAATTGTAGTTCTTGTTTCTGAAGGAACAAGTTCAGAAATTATAAAAGCTATTTCAAGAATTGCAGATGTAAGAATTAAAGATAATATGTTTGGCGGAGGAGTTATTGGAGATGGAATCCAAGTTTTAATTTTATTAGGAGAAGAAGGAAATAGAAATGGTAGCTCTGAACCTATTGCAATCTGGGCTGAACATCCAGGATTAGCAGTATATGCAAAAGATTATTTTAACTACTTATGGAATGATGCCAGAAATAATCAGTGACAATTAATAAAAATAATTTTATTATTTCAAGTTATTTTAAAATACAATAAATCAGATAACTTTTTATTTTTATATAATTTATTGCATTGTGGCAAACAATGACGAAACTAGCCCTGCTGAACTTAAAATATGAAGAAGATCTTGAGTTTAGAGTTTGTCATGTAAATTTTATTTTATTTAGTTTATTTTTTACTATAAACTAAATAAATAATTTTAAAATAATGATTAAAAATTACGTTTTCCATTAATAAATTGAATAAATTTTTCTTTTGCTTCTGTATATGGCATTTGGATTGGAGGATGTTTAAAACAATATGCAGAAACACTTTCTAACACTCCAGATAATCCTCTATCTAGTCCTATTTTGGTAGCTCGTATTGCATCAATCATAATTCCTGCACTATTGTATGCATCAGCTACACGGAGTTTCAAATCCAGTTCTATTGGAATATGTCCAAATTTCTTACCACGAATATTAATATAACATACTTTATCATTTTTTAAGGATTCTACGAAATCTGAAGGACCTATTCTCATAGGAATAGAATATGGTGACATAGCTTGAACTGCACTAGTTTTACTTATTCTTTTATCTTCTAATCGATCATTATCTAACATATTATAAAAATCCATGTCACCACCGATATTCAATTGATACGTATCATCTACTTTAACACCTCTATCGATAAATAATTTCAATAAAGTTTTATGTACAACTGTGGCTCCAATCTGACTCATTATATCATCACCTGCACAAAGAAGATTTTTCTTTTTAAACTCCTGTTGCCATTTAGCCTCAGATGCAATAAAAACTGGAATTGCATTGATAAATGAAACTCCAGCTTCCAAACACTGTTCTACATAGAATTGTGTTGCTATTCTGCTTCCTACAGGCAAATAATTTACAAGAACATCTGCTTTAGAATCTTTCAATATTTCAGATATATTGGATGTCTGATTATTTGATACGGTAATTTTTTCTTCAAGGTGTTTACCTATTCCATCTAAAACTTTTCCTTTATTTACATTAACATCTAAATTAGTAACATCACAAATTTTTATAGCATTATTTGGTGGGGAAAAAATTGCTTCTGACAGATCAAGACCAACTTTTGAATCTGAAACATCAAAAGCTGCTACAAATTCAATATCATTTGGAGTATAACCCGATAAATCATATGCAGTTAAACCGATAGAATTCTTTTCATTTATTGATTTGTAATAATGTATCCCCTGAACTAGAGCTGAAGTACAATTGCCCACTCCAGCAATCGCTACTCGAATTTTTTTTGTCATTCTTTCTTAAATTTACTTATTTATTAATTTATATATGTTTAAAATTATATATGTTTAAAATAAAAAGTAAATTAATTTCATTCTGGAAAAGAATTAAAATTAAATATTAATACTGAAACAGTATCGTTTTCAAAAAATTCTTTTGGAATATAAGACTGAGGAAAATAAATTTTATTTTCATTCTTATTTTTTGATAGTTGTAATCCAAAATTTGATGCAATTTTTATCAATTCTTTTTCTTGATTACTGTTTTTAGCTATATTAGTAAGTATTTGAAAAGTACCATTTGGTTTAAGTACTATTGATGCTCCTCTAAATAATAATGATAGCTCTTCATTTTGTACATTATGATTTTCAAAACTAGAAGAATTATGAAAGATTAACAAGATATTATTGATAGATCTACTATGAAGATTGGGTAGTAGCTTTTTTGCATCACCCCAAAAAGAAGATGCATTTTGTTGTTTTAAATTGGCTAATTTATCTTTAACATTTAATATAGCATCTTCATCGGTACCTATACCTATAAAATACTCATCTGTATAATCTGTTGCGATATGATACAAAAGATTTCCTGTTCTTATACCAATGTACAAATTAATTTTTGAGTATGCTCGTTGAGCATTTTCTATTGTTCTATTTATTTGGGTTGATGGAATTCCCTCATGATAAAATTGATAAACCAAATTCCATCTTTGCTTGAAAACTTCAGGAAAATCACGGTTATTCAACAATTCTTGAAATAACTTATTTTTCATAATTTCAGAAAAAAATTGATCAGTTCTAGAAATAGCCTCAAATCTTGGAAGCATTAATTCTTCATATAGACTTCTTACTCTATACCAAGCATTGATAGGATCACAACTCATGTATGTTACAGATTGATCTGCCAAAGATAAAATCTCAGATAATAATATATATTTCTCAGATACTCCTGTTAAATTAAAAATTTTGTTAATTAGATCATAATAGTTTTTCTGAGAATTAGGTTTTTTTGTAAATGGATAATCAGTTCTCCATATCAATGCTTCAATTATCAGACTTTGAAGTGATTTACTAGATCTAATATATTCAGGATGGGTGGTAACATAATCTACATGAGGTAATAAATGATATTGATAGTAACGGAAATAATTTTTGAATTCTATTTCATTCATACTAAAATAAGCATCTATTATTCTAATTTTCAGAAGTTCTCTAATTGTATCTTCAACTTTTGGTCCTTCAAAGCGATTTAAACCTATGCTGGTTTTATAATTATATTGAGAAGGATCATAATCATGTAGTAAGCTTGCTACCAATAAATACTCATAGTCTTGTTTTGAAAAATCATATCCATGTAATTCTAGAGGTAACATCTGTAGGCTCACATATGCTACTTCAAGACTATGATGAAGGTTATGATATCTATGAGAACTATCGCCTAACCCTAATTTTTCATATTCGTTAGTAAGAAATTTCAAAAGAATATTAATTCTTTCTACACTTTTGGAGGATATATTCTTAATTCTTGCAAGAACTAACAAAGAGTCAATTAATTCATAATTACTTAAATAAGCCAAATTTATATTAGTCTCTTCTATAATATGTTTTTTTTCTATAGGCACATATTTAACAGTTTTGGTAAAAATTTCTTTGTAAATAATTTGAATTGGTAAACTTTTTATTAGATAAATTGGTAAGGAAGTGAACTTCCAAGAATATTTGATTCGTTGTTTTTCATGTTCTACAATATCATTAGAGGCAATGACAAGCTGTTTATTAATAGCATTCATTAATAATCCGAAGTCAGAATCATTCAAATTTAGTTCACTTATCGAAAAATTACTGGGTTCAGTATTCATCACTAACCATTGCGGAACACAAACAATATAGCGATATTTCTTTTTCAATTTATTATCATTTTTTAATTTTTCTCGTGAAGTTGTTGCAACATTTCTTTTTCCAGAAAAAAAAGGAAGATCATTATCTTTAATAACTTTAAGAATTATTTCTTTATCTTTAATTTGTAATCTAAGCAAAATATGCCAATATTTTCCTTTATCTAGCCAATCAGGAACTATAGTCTCTCTATCCCAAAAATCAGTGGGTCCTAATGGAACATAACCTTGTTCATATTTTTTCGTTTTATGGTTAAAAGTGGAATAGTTATGATCTCCAATATTGGGATCTATTTTTTTACAAAGATCTCTAGCTAACAAAACATTATCTCGGGTTCTTGTGAATTCTCTGTATGCCATTATACCCCAAATACTTCCCAAAGCACTAAGAATTGTAAATATTATATCTAAATTATCTATTGGAGTATCAGTAAAATAACGTGGAGCTAAAGGAATTCCAAACCACCCTGTTGATAATATCCCTGTAAAAGCAAGTGTGACAAATAATGAACGAACAAGATCGTAATAATATAGGCTAAATGATTTTTTGTAATTTCCTGAGGAATTATGAAAAGGCGTGATTATCGTGAAATGATAAAATAATTTCATATTAATCTGTTTCCAATTGATAGATGTTCATTAATTGTACTGTTATTATATATAGGATTTGCCAAAATAAAAAAATATAAAATATAAAATATAAAATTAATTGATTTTAATGAGTATATGTATATAATAGCTACACGAACTTTATTAAATATAACATTTTTTTCTAGGTTATAAAAAGGCTTACATCTTTTTCATTCAAATTAAAAGTTAAGTTTTTTATTTTACTTTTATAAAAAATTAATTTACGTCCTTTATCATTAATAGTAATTTTATCTATTGATATTATACCTAGATCTTCTAATTTCTTTATTCTTTTATAAATTGAGCTTAACGGGAGAGATATATCTTCATGTATTTGATAAACTGTTTTGGAATTTTCTATAATTGATAAAATAATTTTATATGTATCATTTTCAAGGATACTATTTAAAAATGAGATAGTACTACTTTTATCAATATTCCAACTATTCTTGATTTCAGGTAAGCTATACATATTAGGCTACACTAATTATAATTAGGGTAGCCTAATATATAAATGTTAGGATAACCTAACAAATAAATAAAAATTATTTTTTAAATTCAGACATAGATTTACGAGATGCTTCGATACGTTGTTTTCTACGTGGTTGTATAATAAGAATATATGCAGAACCTACAAGATAGACAGATAACAAAATTAGTTGAGCCACTACAGTTTCAAGTGTAGGATGAATACCAGTCATAGTTGCCAAATTAACATCTAAACGTGGAATTATTCCGAATAAATGAGTTGTTGGTATATAGCCAACTTCTTGGAACTCACGAATAGCATTTCCTAAGAAGGTTATTGACATATAGGCACCAATTCCCATAGTAAGTCCGAATAAAACTCTCAATGGCAATTTCTTTCCAAGTTTTCTAACTATAATTGCTACAGCTATTATTACTGCAAGACCTAGAATCATTCCAAGAATAACATAAAGTTCCATGTACTTGGCATAAGACAGCATTGCTTGATAAAACAAAACAGTTTCAAATCCCTCTCTATATACTGTAAAAAATGAAAGTAAAACAAAAACCATCACACTTCCAGTGGTAGTGGCTTTCCACACCTTTGATTTAACAAATTCAATCCATTTCTTTGTCTCTATTTTGTTAAGGACCCAAAAACTAACCCAGAATAATACAGCAACTGCAGCTATTCCTGCAATAGCTTCAATAAGTTCTCTGCTTGCACCTGAAAGTTCTATGAAGAATTGTGCAATGAACCAAGTAATAGCTGTTGCACCTGCGGCTAAAAATATACCATAGTATACGTGTTTTTTGAATCGTTCATTTCTTGAAGCTTCCAAATATGTAATTATTGCTCCTATAATTAATGCAGATTCTAGTCCTTCTCTAAAAATAATAGAAAATGAGGATGAAAAGGCAATACCTGGTGCTACTGATCCAATTCCCGAAACTAATCTTTCAGATTCATCCAGTCCATTTTGGATCTCAGCTACTTTTTTTACAATATCTTCATAACTTGCTCGTTGTTGTATCATATTTCTGAGTTCAGCAAATTTAATTTCCATATCAAGTGTAAAATTTGGATCGATTGGTCTAAGAGGTAATTCTATATTCTCATAACTATCAAGATAAGCAGAACGTGCTGTTCCTAAAGCTTCATCATATTTATTTTCTTGATACAAGTCCAATACTTTTTGAAGATTTAGTCTAATTTGATCTATATCATTTCTAACTCCTTGTTTTTCGGGATCAGTAGATTCACCCATCTCTCTACCGTCTCCTTGAAAGGATCCAAAACCTTTAGCGAGTTCCTCAATATTAGCAAGATTATTTCCTGCTGCTACTGAAGAAATTAATTCTGTAGAATTGTTATTATTTACTATAGATGGATCATTTTCTAAAATTGATTTAGCATTATCTAATTTGGTTTTTATTTGAGTAACAAATGGTTCTATTACTTGTAATTCCTCATTATTTTTAATAAGATCTCGGAGTTCTTCTCTCATGTCAATTTCTATATCAACCATTAGATTTGGATCATTTTGTTCTATAGGAGCTTCGAGATATTCATAATTATCCAAATATGCTGACATTGCATGCTTATCTGCTTGTCTGTAATCATTGTTTTCTCTTATTTCAACAATAACATTATCTAGTAACGTATTGATATTTGAAAAATAATTTTGATATTCAGCTGGAAGACTTGGTGTATTAGTATTATTAGTATTTGATGATAATTCTTTCAGATAATTTTGGAGAGAATTAATCGAGTAAGATAAATCATCAATATTATTTTGATTCCAATTTTGTTCTATTTTTGAGTACATAGATAGTGTTTGATTCTTTTCAATGCCCGTAAATTCATTAGATGGAATTTGATTGATTTGATATTTTGATCTTTCCAAAATTCCTTTGATATTATCATACTCCAGATTTTTTTGGTTTTTATCATCAGTAGAATTAAAAACAGTTATAAGATTAGAAGCATCCTGTAATAGTTGGATTGAACTTTGAATTAGAAAATTTTTTTCATTGAGAGTATTATTTCCTATTATTTTACTGTTTATTAAAGAATTTGTATTTCTGATTTCACCTATTGTTTGTCTGATTTGTTCTATAGATTTAGTGCTACTTTCCTTTATGAGAATAGGAAAGTCCGTTAAAAGACTCTCTAATTTAGAAGATAATTCTGGAGCAACCGCTTGCAAATCACTTTTTATATTAGAAAAAATATTTTTATGAGGAATATAAGCATGGGAAAATGCTCTATCCAGATCGTTAGATTCTATATTTTTTTTACTAAGATCTAATTGAGAGTTTATTCTTTCAAGATTAATATATATAATAAATTTTTTTTTAATATCTATTTGAGAAATTAGATCATCAGTTACAGAATCACTTTGTAAATAGCTATTATTGAGTAATGTAAGTGTAAGTAAAAAAAATATTAGCAAAGAAAATACATAATGTGATTTGAATGTATTTATTTTCGATTTTTTTTTATTTGTCATTTTAAATTTTTCCTCATTTAATATAGTATATATTAGGTTTACCTAACTATTTAACTATATTTAAATATTACAACAATTTTAAGCAATAGAATTTTATTATTCAAAAAATAAACACAGATAAAAAATATTATTAAGAAAAAAAAGTAATTGTATTCTAGTTTAAATACTATATTTAATATAACAAAAAAATTTCTGCTAATTCAATACAATATATATAATATTGCTGTTTAAATAATTTTTCTGCTATGTCTAAATTAGATCTTAGGAAATGTAGTAATTTCATCTAAAGGCTTTTAGATTCCAATTATAGATTATAATATTCTTTTAAAAAAGAGATTTAACTTGATAAAAAAAAGCAATAGTAACATTCGAATTTAGAAAAAAGTTATAAATATTAATTCATTAAAGTTTCAGATGGATGAAAATAATAAAATTTCTATATCAATTACAATAGATCCAAATGACGTTTACAAATTGCTAGTCAGAATACCCAATGGAAAAGTAACAACTTATGGAGATATTGCAAAACAGTTGGGAAATAAAAAACTTGCTAGATCTGTTGGTAAAATCTTGCATAATAATCCTGATCCTATTATAGTTCCCTGTCATAAAGTAGTATTATCAAATGGAAAAATTGGAGGATATGCATACGGATTAAAAAGAAAAAAGAATCTTTTAAGGAAAGAAGGAATTATAATTTTAAAAGATGGTACAATTGAAAATTTTCACAATATTAGAATGGAATACTAAAAAAAGTAATTTACATTAATATAATAATATCTAAACATATTTTCAATTTCCAAAAGATATCAATCTTTTATTTTTAATTTAAAAACAGGAAAATATAATAATGTTTCTTATAGAAGAGAACATAGATGAAAATTAAAAAATTTCGGGCTGCTATTGTTCAAATGAAATCTTCAATTAACAAACAAGATAATTTAATAGAATCAATAAAATATATAAAAGAAGCAGCTGGTAGACAAGCTGATTATATTTTTTTCCCAGAATTTCAGATGGCATTTTCTCCCAATGTCCAAACATTAGATGAACTTTATGCTATCGCAGAAATATTACCTGATAGTAAATTCATAAATAGATTATGTCAATATTCAAAGAAATACAATATAGGAATTGTTGGTACATTTTTTGAAAAAAATAATCAGAAAACAGATAAAAGAGTTTTTGATACAGCTTTTAGTACTGATAAAAATGGAAAAATCGTTTCAGTTTATAGAAAATTACATTTGTATGATGCCTTTGGTTTTAAAGAATCTTCTAAATTTTGTAGAGGAAATAAAATTCCAAAGCCTGTTGTAACTACAATAGGTAAAATAGGTTTAATGATTTGTTATGATATAAGATTTCCAGAATTATCTAGAATACTTGCCATTAATGGCTCAGATATAATAGTAATACCATCAGGATGGGTACATGGCATAATGAAGGAAGAACATTGGATTACCATGCTTAAAGCAAGAGCAATTGAAAATGGAGTTTATATAATAGCACCAAATCAGGTTGGAAATATATTTTGTGGGAGAAGTATGATAATAGATCCCTTGGGCTCTATCCTTACTGATTTAGGAGATAAAATTGGAATTGAAATTGTAGATATTCAAAGAGAGAGAATAGATGAAGTAAGAAAGACATTACCTTTATTAAAAAATCGACGAAATGATATTTATGATCTTAATGTTTTAAATTAATTTTTGCTGGACAATTAATATTTATACAAAAATTTTTACTATACTTCTTAGTAGGATAAAATACATTTATTATTGGCCAATTGCATTCCGTACAAATTTTATTTGTTTTTTTAATCAAACCTTGCTGCGGAATTGGGGCAGTAGCAGTACATCCATTAGAGAAATAATTAGAGCATGAAATAAATCTTTTTTTAGTTTTTTTAGATCTTATAATTTGAAAATTTCCTCTTTTACAAATAGGACAAGAATCTATCAATAATAGATCCTTCTTTTTTACTGGTTGATGTTCAATATTTGTGATATGATCTAATTTTTGAATATTATACATGGACTCAATTAAATCACTAATTATATCATTTAATATACTTATTCTATTTGTAATTCCCATTTCAATATCTGCCAAATATCGTTCTAAAGTCCTAGTTAATTCAGTAGAGATTATCTTTGGAAGGTTTTTTTCCATAAAATCTATTAAAAATATTCCTAGATCAGATGATCTCAAAACATTAGTTTTAGAGTTTATAGATACATAATTTCTCTTTATTAATATTTCTATAATATTTCCTCTTGTAGATTTTGTACCTATTTCTTCTTGTTCCATTTTAGATAATAAAGATGAATAATTGAAATAACTAGGCGATTCTGTAAATTTTGATTCCTTAATAATGTCAATATTAACTAATTTATCACCTATTTTGATATTTGAATAGTCTATAGAGTTTTTATTATAATAATAAAATGGATTGTAAAATTCAAGCCATCCCTTTGAAACTATATTTTTTCCTTCTAAATAAAATGAAAATATATTATCAACTAAAATATTTATATTAATTTTATTAAAAACTGCAGCTTTACCAAATGTTGCAAAAAATCTTTTAACTATGAGATCATAGACTTTTGATTCTGCAGAATTTAGATTCATAGGTTTTAATCCTGTTGGATAAATAGCTGGATGAGCAGGATCATTTTTAATACCATTATATGGATAAAGATTATATTGATCTAATAAAAGAGTAACATATCTCTTGTATGATTCTGAAATCTTTCCCAAATCATTTAATATTTTTCTATAATTAATTGAAGAAGGGAGAATCTGACTATTAGTTCTTGGATAGGAAATCAAAGCTTTTAGATAAAGACTCTCAGCAATTAAAAGAGTATAGCTTGGAGAATATTTGAATAATCTAAATGATTCTTTTTGAAGATCTCCTAAATTAAAAGGATATAACGGTTTTAGATATTCAGTATATGTATTTATACTATTTATAATACCAATTTTACCATTGCATTCATTTATAATGTAATCTGCTTCTTTAATTGTGTCTATTCGTTTCTTTTTGAATAAAAAAATTAAAACTTTATCATCTTTTTTAAAATGACCTTTTATGCTCCAATAAGGAATTGGTATAAAGTAATTTATTTGCAGATCTCTATCTACTATAAATTTTAGAGTAGGAGTTTGTACTCTTCCAACAGTTAAATAAGTATACCTATTTTTTATTTTTATAGCACGTGATATAGCCATAGAAAAATTTATCCCATAAATATAATCTAATAAATGCCTAAACATACCAGCATAAGCCATATTTTTATTCGTTTTTTCTAAATGATTAAAAGATTTAGATATATCATCTGAAGTCAAAGTAGATAATTTTGCTCTTTGAGAATTACTATAAGCTTTTTTACATATCAATTCTAAGATATTATATCCGATTAATTCACCTTCTTGGTCATAGTCACATGCATGAATATAATTATCAGCATTCTTAGCAAATTGACTTATTAAATCTACGAGATTTTTTGAGTTTTTATTGGATAGTTTAGGTATTGGTGACCAATATAAATCAAAAATAGGAAAGATCTTTCCTCGCTTGTTAGTATCATTTAAACCATATAGATGTCCTTTCGAAGATATAATTACATATCGTGAGTTATCTTTAGTAAATACATCAAAAACAACATTGTCATGAATTTTTGTTTTTTTAATCTCAGCTGTTCCTAAAGCAATAGCAATCCTATTAGCAACATTTGGTTTTTCACAAATTACAAGAGTATATTTTTTGTTTTTTGAATTTAAATTCACATTATGAATGATATATCTTCATCCATTTCCTAATATTTAATTTTATAATATAATAGCGGTTTCAAATGTCATTGATTAAAGATATTTGATAAGATTTAATGTAATAGATTAACAGAAAAGATATAAAAGATATTTAATGCAATCAGACTATGCGTATAACAGTTTCAGCAATAAAAGCAGATATTGGAGCAATTGGCGGACATACCAGACCTAGTGATGAATTACTTGATATTGTAAAAAATTTTATTGAAAAAAAGGGTAAGGAACTCATAATAGACCATTATATTGGATATAGCGGAGATGATATTCACATTATAATGACCCATAAGTTTGGGAAAGATAATGAAAAAATTCATAAATTAGCATGGGATGCATTTACTGAAGGAACAAAAACAGCTAAAAAACAAGGTTTGTATGGAGCTGGACAAGATTTGTTAAAAGATTCTTTTTCTGGAAATGTTAGAGGAATGGGTCCTGGTGTTGCAGAAATAGAAATGGAAGAAAGACCAAGTGAAGTATTCTGCATTTTTGCTGCTGATAAGACAGAGCCTGGAGCATTTAATTATCCATTTTGGAGAATGTTTGTAGATGCTGGAAGTAATACAGGCCTTTTAATAAATGAAAAATTAGCAGCTGGAGTAACTTTTAAGGTCATGGATGTCATGAGTGGTAATATTGCAGATTTAAAAATGTGGGAAGATAAGCCAGAGTTAGAAGCTGCTTTAATGTATCCAGGAAGATATGTTGTTCATTCAGTTTATTCATCACAAGGAGATCATATTCTTTCCGCATCTACTGACAGATTACACAATATAGCCGGAACATATGTTGGCAAGGATGATCCAATAGCAATAGTTAGAACGCAAAAGGATTTTCCAGCAACTGAAGAAGTTGGTAGTGCTTTTAATAATCCACATTATGTATCAGGCAATACAAGAGGAAGTCATCATCTGCCATTGATGCCAGTAAAGCTAAATTCACCCGCTAGCATAAATTATTCAATACCTATTGTAGCATGCTTAGTATTTAGTATGCATGAAGGAGAGTTAACTGGTCCTCTTGATGGATTTGAATCAGTCGATTGGGACTTGCAAAGGATGTGGGCTTCAGAAAGAGCAATGATTATGAGAAATCAAGGATTTATTCATCCAGCAACTCTAGTACCCGATGAACTAGAATATAACAAAGGATATGAAGCAAGAATGAATAAATTGAATCAAAAATTTACCTCAAATACTAGCAATAACGAAAAAGAAAAACCTTTAAAAGAAAATAAGAAAAAATAATCTTCAATCTCTAAAGGAATAATAATTTGAAAGGACCTATTATAATCAACTGTAAGAACTACCTAGAGATTGCTGGAGAAAAAATCTTCCAACTATCAGAAATTGCTCAAGACATTTCAGAGAGATACAAAATAGAAATAATAATAGCACCTCCTCAAAATTCTTTATTTTATTTATCACAATTTATTAAAATTCCTCTCATTTGCCAACATGTAGATGACGAAAAAATAGGACCTTCTACAGGCTTTATTATTCCTGAATTAGCAAAATCTTACGGAGCCTCTGGTTCATTGATAAACCATAGCGAACATAGAATGGAACATATCAATATCAAAAACGCTATAGAACGCTTGAGACAATTAAATATGTTTTCAATAGTTTGTGCATCAACTTCAAGGGAAGTGGGTGAATTATCAAGATTTAATCCAGATATGATTGCTATTGAACCTCCAGAGCTAATAGGCACTGGAAAAGCAGTTAGCAAAGTCAATCCGTCGATAATTATTGAATCTGTTAAAGAAGCAAGAACATATTCTAAAAATGTAAAAGTAATTTGTGGAGCGGGAATAGTTGATAAGACTGATGTTCAGAGTGCATTAAATTTGGGATCACAAGGAATCCTTCTGGCAAGTGGATTAATAAAGTCAGAATCATGGAAGGATAAACTGATAGAACTTTCTGAAGGTTTTGAATAATAGTAATATTTGTATTTATTTTGTAGTATATTTTAAGAATAAAAAATTTAAGCACCAACTCTTTTCATTTTTGAGCCACAACGGGGACAGGATACTTGGTTATGTTTAGCTCCACAATTCATACAGTAATAGTTTACAGAACTATTCCCAAACATAGTGGCACTTGATAAACCTAATTTTTTAAATTGTCTCTGTCTTATGTAAAAGCTTAGTAGAAGGAAAACTCCAATTATAATTGGTAATGAGTATGGGAATGGTACTATAATGGAGATAGCAATACTAATAGCAAGAGATATTCCTAGCCATAGGGCTTGGTTTAGTATAAAGTTCTTATTGTTAAAATCACTCATCTATTTATTTTATATCCTTTATGTTATTTATAAATTATTTAGATAATAGAACACAATTTTGAAGGGGATTACTATATCCATCACATTTAAATATTCCTCATGTAAATAAATGATTACATCGACCAAACCGAAGGGGAACAATTTACCCGATCTAGGATATTGAGCAGATATCCTAGATCATATTTGATTTATATGAAAATTTCTATTTGTTATTTTTCAGTTTCTTTTCCCATAATATACTGGTGTATAACATTTCTGGTACTAATTTTTTAAATGGAACTCCGGTACCGTCATAAAATTTTGTAAACCATTCGTATAAATGAAGCCTAAGAGCCTGAATGTAGACTAGTAGTCCTTCTATCATCATTACACCAAAATTGCCTAACATTGCCACTACAATTCCAACTGCAAAGTTACCTGTAGAAAGAAAGGATTCAACTCCATTATTGACTGTTCCCATTAAAGCAACATGCACAAGTAGCATAATTCCAATTCTAGTATAACTAATTGTATTAGCAAATAATTCTACTAATCTAATTAACATAACTTCAATGACTGTCATAAATAATTCTTCATTTACATTTCCATGAACTTTTAATTTCCCAAGTTTAACGCCCAAAGGAACTGCAATTATTTGTAATAATATAGTTATCATTAGTATCAAGAATGAAATCTTTGTAACTATTTCAACAGTAACCCAGTCACCAGCAATATTGGAAAAGAAGGGAGCAGGATTTTGGTTAGTATACATTTCAAGAACTTTGTAGTTAGCACCTACTGCAGCTAACATAAGAGAAATAACTGCCAGATACATTATTAGAACAGGGAGACGATTACTAAGTACTTCATATGTCCTGCCTTGTTTTATCCCTTTGTATATTGCAAATGCAAAAGCACTGACTAGATGTGTAATACCTATATTGACTGAAAAAGTAAGAATAGTAAGTACTGTCTCTTCTGAAAAATCTGCTGCATTTAAGATTCCTATAAATCCTAATGATCTTAAAAATTCACCACCTGGAACTTCAAGAATATGAAATCCAAAAGCCTCTCCTACGATCAAGCCTACAAATACTGCAGATATTCCGGAAGCTAGAATCAAAGTGCCCCATTTTTTTAAATTTCCCGTTCCACGAATTCTAAATGTCGCTCCAAGCATAGCTAATAATGCACCTTGTCCTGCATCGGCAAACATCAACCCGTAAAATATAGGAAATATGAATGCAATCATTGTAGTTGGATCCACTTCATTGGATTTGGGTTGACCTTGGGTAAGTGTTATTGGTTCAAAAGATCTAAAATAAGGACCATTGGCAAATAAAGTAGGTTCTTGATTTTCTTTTGATTGTTGAGACTCATAATCATGACTCTCTTCTTCTTCTCCTTCTATTTGATGAAAAGCATCATGTTTTTTATGTTCAAATATGGTTATCCATCTTTCATGTAGTTTCTTAAAACTATCAGCCATAACAGTTGGAATATATCCTTGAATAATTGCAAAATTCTTCAACCCTGCAGGTTTTCTAAACGTTTCTAAAATCTCACGTACAATTTGTGAAGATTCTCTCAAATAAAGAATTTTTGAAGTATTTTGTTTGCTTAGTTTCAATATAGCAGAATCAATTTCTTTTTTCTTTGTAGTTAATTCCTTTATGCTTGTAGTCAAATGTTTAAATGCTTCATTTGGATTTTGAGAAAAAGTATTAGGTATAGTAATTTGTGAGATGTCAAAACTACGTATTGCTTTTCCTATTTTATCAGCATCGTCATTATTACCAAAGATAAATAATGCAGAATTAGTATCATTTAGTTTCAATGTAAAAAGAGAGGCATTTGAAATAGAACGTTGAATCTCAGGTAAATCTTTAGTTTTAGTAATAAACATATTTTGATATAATAGTTTACTATTGTGAAGTTTGGATAAATCAATTTTTAAGCTTGAAACTACACTTAGAGTATCTTTTAATGTTTTATATTCATCAAGTTGTCTATTTATAGAGTCCCGTTCATCAATAATTTTTGAAGTTTCAGTTATCAGAGTCTTTGATTCATCTTCTAGTTTAGTTATTAACTGTTCAATTTCTGAGATTTGTAATTCTTTTTTATTTTTTGGTTTACCTTTAATAAGAGCACCCATAACTCCTATTTCTGTTTTAATCTCTAATTCACGTACGACTTCATCAATGCTTTGAAATAGTTTTTGTGAACGTAAATGTAGTTGATCTAAATGAGGATCAGAATATTCAGAATTAGAACTGATTGGATGAAACCATTCAAACTGTGCCAGTTTACTAGCAACTTTTGATGATTCAGTCCTAGGAAGAATTAAAGTAACCTTAGCAAGCTGCGCTAAGCCCATGTAAGAATTGGATAATAATACTACTTAAAATCTTTATCTATTCAAAGTCTAGAATACAGAGATTGAAAGATTATTTTTAGAATTAGAATACCTATTAGCAAAATTAGAAAACACACAAAATTTCCAATTCATTATACTTATCCTTTACAGCTAACATGAAAAGAGTATTTTCATAAATAAGTAACCAATCCTTCACTCCCAGAACTGGTAATTTTCTTATTAAAATTTTATTATCAATCATCGTGCGTAAATATGCAGTTTTAGGGATATCGGTCAAATTAAATAGTGAATTAGATATATCTATTCCAGGACTACCACCTTGAATATTTACCATGACTGTATTATTTTCTTTATCTCTTATCTTGCAAGTAACGTAACTTTGTCCAATTTCAAATTTTTCTAAATTTAGCATTGTCTTTAACAAAGAATTTTTACTTGTAGGAATTTCATATGATAGAGATTGAGAATATGCATCATAATATAAATTCATGAAAATATAATTATAATATTTCTAATAAGTATATAAAACATATTCTATTAGCTAAATAGGATAAAATTCCATAATTTTTATAATAATCTTTTACTTTTTATATTAAAAGTTAAAATTCTTATAAATTTTATTTTTTATATTATTAAAGTAGGAATTATATGTTTAATAAAACATAACTTTAAAAAAAAGGTCTTTTTATTAATAGCTGATACTAGGTTGTCGGAGAAAAATGATAATAGAAAAAAAACTAATTCTCAATTAATAAGGATTGAGGCCATTATAAGAGAAGAAAAAGTACATGATGTTATACTGGCATTAAATAAACGTGGAGTACCTGCAACATTTACTGATTCAAAGGGAATAGGAACAGGAGAAAAATATCAAATAAGATATGGTAGACATGGAGATATTACTACAATGGCTTATTCCAATAGAAGAAACGTCGTGACAATAGTTGGTGAAGATAAATTAGATGAAATAGTGTCTGTAATAAAAGATTCTGCAGCAATTGATAAAGCAGGCGGAGCTGGAGGAATTATTGTAATTTCTAAAGTAGATGAAATTATAACCATTTAAGATGGTAACATCACATATTCTTTTTATTTTATTATAATTTTAATTAATTGAAAATATAAAATGTAAAAAAATAAACTTTGAGAGATAATAAATAATTCTATTTTTCTGAATTATAATTTATAAAATTATTATTATTACTATCATGTATAATATAATTAAAAAAATATAAAAGATTAAAATAAGTTAATTAAAAGAAGAATTTTCTAATATTCATTTGTATATAATATCAAATATTCAAATAAAAGAAAATACCTAAATTGGAAATAATTAACTGCCATTATTCTAATCAGAGAGTTTTTTATCTAATATTTCGACAAAGGTATTGAATGAATCTTTGGGAATGACAGCTCCACATGCTTTATCATGACCTCCTCCACTTCCTCCTAACTCTGATGCAATATCATTTACAGTTCTTCCTAAATGAACATTACAATCTTTAGATCCTCTAATAGAAATGATAAAAACTTCCTTTTCTTCTTTATACTTGTAAACCATTGCAATTTTTTTTTCTGAATTTCCTAGAACAAAATTAACTACTGTACTTGATGCCAAGTCTAGATTATTTTGTACTAAAGCGAGATTATTTTTAGTTTTGATTTCATGTGAAAGGGAATTAATAGCAATAGATATTTTTTTTGCATATTTTTCTGCTTCTAGAAACCCACCTTCAATTTCATGTGGAAATTTCATAGCAGATAAAATATTAACAATATTGTAAAGATAGTCCTCATTGTTTTGGTTAGAAGAAATCATGTAAGACATTGCTGTTGATTCCAACATTAAAAATTGTCTGTCATATCGAGATATCAGAGATGATGATATAGGCCTATTATCGAGATAATCAGTTAAGGCACCGGCTGCTGCGAAAAATGAGGCATTAGAAGAAAGTTTTTTTTTAAATCTTTTATAAACTTGAACACTGGTACATTCTTCAGTGGAGTGAATTAGAGTTACTCCTATTTTTTTTATTTCTCTCTTTGCTTCTTCTTCAAGATCATGATGATCAATATATGTTACTTTATATCCTAAAGCAATCATTTTACCTAAATTTGAAATGAATCTATTTTGATTTTTTTTGTTTAGTCCAAGATCACAAATAAATATTCTATTATATCCTTTTGTTACAGGCAAGAGATTCTTAATTAGTTTTTCAAGTTTATTTATAAGATTTGCATAATCTACTAAAACTATAGACACTTTTTTAAAAATAGAATTTATTAATATAGCAGAAGACAAACCATCTACATCTTCTTTATGAGATATACATATCGTAATAGTCATGTTAAACTACAATTAAATATTAAATATTATTTTCTGTTTTATTTTTTTGAATTTTTTTATTTCTAATTGTTAAAAGTGAAGAGACTAATACAGTTGCAGAGAAAAATCCTGAAATAGCAATCATAATCATAAATGGATCTACAATTTGTTCAGTTGCCATATAGAAATATTCAAAATGTAATATATATATATTATTAACATGATATTAATTTGATATATGCTTTGAAAGTATAGAAAAAATAAAACCTTTAAATATTACTATTCAAATCGAATAATATGTCAAATAATCAAAACAGCTCTGTTCCAAAAATTGTGGCATTAGAAGTTTTGGAAAAGAATGGTGTAAATGTAGAAAGATTAAAAGAATTAATTAGAAAGGGTGTAGGTGCTGAATTTACAACATATTATTATTATACAATCTTAAGAATGCATTGTACTGGTTTAGAAGGTGAAGGAATTAAGGAGATAGTAGAGGATGCTAGAATTGAAGATAGAAATCACTTTGAAGCAATGACTCCTAGATTGTATGAATTGGGTGGAAGTTTACCAAGAGATATTAGAGAATTTGCTGATCAAGCTGGATGTCCAGATGCATATTTACCTGATAATTGGCAAGATATCAATTCAATTTTAAAAGTATTGTTAGAAGCAGAACAATGTGCAATAAGATCATGGGGTGAAGTTTGTGATATGACTGCAGGAAAAGATCCCAGAACTTATGACATAGCTCAGAAGATAATGCAAGAAGAAGTAGAACATGAGGCATGGTTTATTGAACTTTTATCAAAAAGACCTTCAGGTCACTTTAGAAGAAAGTTTGTAGGACAATCTCCACATACTGGTGAACAAGGTAGTTTAATTCACCTTTAAGTATTTTCTTAATCTTTTAATTTTTTAAATTCTATATTTGACTATAATCATTAATTTAGAAATACGATACTTTATTATGCGCATTTTTTTTATATTCATAGCAGAATGAGACGAAGAGTTGCTGAGATAATTATGATAGCTTCTGGGATAGGGATAGCAGCAAGTGCAGGTGCTATGAATATCACATCCATGGTTTATGGAGGATTAGCAATCTTGGGCCTAGGTGTAATTTCCTTCTTTTGGAATTAACTTTCATAACCAACAATAAATTATAAGTAAATCAAAAAGGTGCTTCCCATAAGAATTTGGATCCAGTTACAATTTTTGAAAGAATAAAAGATGCACAACACAATAACAAATCAATTACAGTATTGCATGACTTTTTTATTGATAGGATAATCAAAATTAACAACATAGATGAATTTTTTGTATATATAAAAGAAAAAACAAAGTATGGTGGTGGAAGCATTAGAGGAATACCTACTACACAGTTAGAAGGAGGGAATGCAGTAAATATCGCTTATTTTCTTGGAAAACTAGGATTTACCGTGAATTTATTTACAATAACTGATGATTCAAGTCATATGATTTTAAAATATTTTTTTCAGAATTTACCCAAAGTAAAATTACATTTGTCTTATGGAAAACCAGGATATACAACATCACTAGAAGTTCATAACAACATTGATTCTAATATAATGATTAGTGATGTAGGAGATAATTTAGATTTTGGTCCAGAAAGATTACTTTCATCTGATAATAAAGAAATATTAAATAATTCTGATGCTGTAATTCTTGTAAATTGGGCTAGCAATTTGAAAGGTACTGAACTTTTAAAATATGTATTTAAAAATTCATCTAGAGCCTTGCATTTTGTTGATCCTGCTGATATTCAAACACGGAGTAAAGAATTTTGTTCATTATTAAAAGATCAAAATAGTCTGATAGATGTATTAAGTATAAATGAAAATGAGTGTAATTCTTTACTCTTTGAATTAAATCTCCAAAATTTAATTTTAAACAAAGAATATAGCCAAGAAAATATAAAACTAGCTATTAAAGAGTTAGCAAAAAAGTTAAGGGTATTTATAGATTTACATACACGATATGGTTCTGCTTGTTCTAATGGAAATGAAGTATTTTTTGTAGAAAACTTAAAAAATATCATTGTAAAAAATTTAACTGGAGCAGGAGATTCATGGGACGCCGCTGATATTATAGGGCATATTATTGCACTGTCTCCACAACAAAGGTTATATTTTTCTAATGCTTTTGCTTCATTATATATATCATCTGATGATAGAAAATTAATATCATTGGAGAAATTTTTCGATTATTATTGTAAAATTTATAATAAAAATAAAAAAATAGAAAAATAAAAAGAATACAAAATCAGTAATATATCATGAATATTTCAAGGTTAAAAAAGAAAAATTAGATTATATTATTATTTTGTGAGTGCTGTTTTTGTTACCAATTCTTCTATTTTTTTGTTTATATCTAGAGTCACTTTTAGCAAGTCAGGTGTCCAGCCTCTCTTTCTGATAAATGTGGATAAGGCTTTTGTATCTTTTGGTAAACATGCACCTTCGAATGGCCTACCTGCAATGGTTCCGTATTTACCTATACGTTTATCTAATGATACACCTAAACTTACAGCTCTATCATCTATACCTAACTCTTTACATAGCATTCCAATTTCATTAAAGAAGGATATTTTTAATGATAAAAAACAATTGGCAGTATATTTTATCATCTCGGAAGCTTTAAAACTAGTAACAATAATTTTTTCTGTAAGAGGTTTGTATAAATCCTGTAATAATTTTGAACTGTCTTCAACATCTTCTCCTATAATTACTCTATCAGGAATAAAAAAATCCTCATATGCACTTTCTTGTCGTAGAAATTCTGGATTATAACAAACATCATAATCTTTACCTCTGACTTTTTTACATTCTTTATCCATATAATCAACTACTATTTCATCCATAGTACCTGGTAACATAGTGCTTCTGAAAACTATTAAATTATATTTATTTGATTCATTTAGTGCTTCGGTTATTGAGAATAAAGCAGATTTAACTTGTGATAAATCTTGTTCATCGTTAGCACCTGTTGGTGTATTAACACAAACAAAGGTAATGTCAGTCTGCTGCAATGCGTCCCTGACGTTATGGGCAATCTTAAAGCCTTCTTTTTTTAACATTTCCATTCTATTCTTAGAAATATCATAGAAAAGGACATCATGACCTAATTTATGAAATCCTTTTCCTGTAGCAGAACCAACAACTCCGGATCCTATTATTGAAATTTTTACCATTATTTATCCACAAACCTCTTTTTATAAAAAAAATTACAAATTAATATATAAGTGCTACTATCTCTTTTTCACATATAATGTTAGGAGTAATTCTTATTAATTATCTTCTATAAAATATTAATATTAATTTTAAATATAAAAAATAAACTAGAAAATATAAGTAAAGAGTATATTAATAGATTTTGTAAAAATAATTTTCGATTCATATATAAATTAGATAGACTAAATATAAAAATAACTCAATGTACCGGTTGACAGACAGAAGAGCATCAGAGGAAATTACGCTTGTTTTTATCATCGCAGCCCTGTCTGTACTTCTGATTTTTTCTATAATTTTTGTTATTTTACCTGATTTTTTTAATAAAATTTCATTATTAGAACCAATTCAATCTCTAGTTTTAAAAATTTCTGAATTTTTTGGTTATGTGGCTATCAATTACTATCAATTGATATGGATATATCTACCTCTTGGCGCTATAGGTCTTTGGAGATGGAGTGTATGGTTATTTAAAAAGTCTACTTCTTTTTTATATAAACCTAAAATTCCTTGTGATGACACATATCTTCATAAATTTAGTATAATTACTCCAGTTTATAATGAAGATCCAAAAATTTTTGATCAAGCAATACGATCATGGATTAAAAATGATCCTGATGAAATAATTGGAGTAATAGATCAAACTGATAGTAGATGTATTGAAGTTTTTCAATCTCTTTCGGAGGACTATACATTTATGAAACTTATAATAACTACAAAAAAAGGAAAAAGACCTGCATTAGCTGAAGGGATAAAAGAAGCAAGGAATAAAATTGTTGCTCTTGTGGATAGTGATACAATCTGGGCAGAAAATATTAGAAAATCAATACTTTCTCCTTTTGATGATCCGCTAATAGGTGGAGTTACAACGAGGCAACATCCTATTGAAAGAAAGACAATATGGCAAAAAATAACAGACATTTTTTGGGATATGAGAAATTATTATGATTTACCTGCTCAAACGGCAATGGGACAAGCTCTTTCATGTCTTTCTGGAAGAACTTCATTATATAGAAAAGACATTATAACTGAAGATCTTGACATTTTTCTTAATGAAATTGTGTTAGGAAAAAAGAAAGAATCTGGAGAGGATAAATGTTTAACAAGGATTGTTCAAAGTAAAGGTTGGAAAACATATTATCAGAGCAATGCAGTGATTTATTCATATGCTTCTCCTGATTTTAAGACTTTTTGGAGTCAACGATTAAGGTGGTCAAGGAATAGTCATAATTCGGATTTAATAAGTTTGTGGGACGGATGGGCATGGAAACATCCATTTTTAGCTTTTCATATAATTGATAGATTTATCTCCATATTTACATTGTTTTTTGGACCAATATTCTTTGGTATAGCACTTTATCTAAACCACTATATTTTAGCTGTATCCATTTTACTTTTATGGATGACTGGTAGAGGAATTAAAATTTTACCACATTTAAAAAGACATCCCAAAGACATTATACTTCTTCCAGTTTATGTAGTAATCAATTTTATGATTGCAATAATAAAACTATATGCCTTAGTAACAATCAGAGATCAGAAATGGATTAGATCGAAAAATAGAAAATCAGTTACCTCTACAGTTAAAAAGATAAAGAATTTTATATTGACTAGTGAAATAATTGGATGCCTAGTTTTTATTATAATTTTCATAGTACGTTAATAACCATAAAATACATTCTAAATCGATATACCGGTATAGCTTTTATATTTCAAATATAATTTTACTATAGATGGGTAGAGTAAACAAAGGTATCAACTGTAGTATACAAGGATGTAGTGAACAAGCAGAAAGATCTATGAGTGAGAGTAAAGGTAGGATGGCTAATGACTTGGATATTTCCTCAACTAGTAAAAGAATCTATCTATGCAGAAATCATTATAAAGAATGGAAGAAAGCTACGAAAGAAGATCGAGAAACAGAAAGAGCAAGATGGAAATAGAAGAATCAGTTTAAGGTTAAAGAAGAAATGCGTTTATTACAATTACATACAGATTTTATAGAATATGAGCCGATTAATGAGGAACTTAATGATGCAGAAAAAGATATAGATAAAGCTAATATAAGATTAGAAAATTTAATAGTTGTATTTGTTTCGGTAGAAAAAGGAGATAATAAAAAAACAATAGAAAAAGCAGTAGATGAAATCAAAAATTATGCACAGAGTATAAAAAATGACAGATTACTAATTTATCCTTATTCACATTTAAGTTCTGATTTGTCATCTCCAAAACATGCTTTTGAAATTATTAAAGAATTGGAAATAAATGCAAAAGAGATACTGAATGAGGTAAAAAGAGCTCCTTTTGGCTGGACTAAGAGTTTCACTATAAAAGTAAAAGGTCATCCGTTAGCAGAAAATTTTAAAATAATTTCAAATAAGCAACTTTCTCCTGAAAAAAATAAAGATGAACCAAAACCAAATCAATATAATGTAGAACCAGTTTCATATGCATTAAAATCAGAAGAAAAACAACAATCATCATGGTTTATTTTAGATACAAATGGAATATTAATTCCAATAGAAAGCTTTAAAATTGAAAAAAATAGTACTTTGAAAAAGTTTTTAGAATACGAAACATCAAAAAGAAGAGCTGTTGATGAACAACCACCTCATGTAAACCTTATGAAGAAAATGGCTATTGCAGACTATGAACCTGCCTCTGATGCTGGCAATATGAGATATTATCCCAAAGGAAGATTAATGAAATCATTAATAGAACAATTTGTCACAAGAAAGGTTCTAGAATATGGCGGAATAGAAGTTGAAACACCTATAATGTATGATACAAAACATCCAGCTATGGAAAGCTATTTTAACCGTTTTCCTGCTAGACAATATAATATATCGTCCGACAATAAACAATTATTTTTACGATTTGCAGCATGTTTTGGTCAATTTTTAATGGCTAAAGATTTTCACATTACATATAAAAATCTTCCATTGAAACTTTATGAATTAACAAGATACAGCTTTAGGAGAGAAAAAAGTGGAGAACTAGTAGGATTAAGAAGATTAAGGGCATTTAGTATGCCTGACTGTCATGCATTCTGTAAAGATATAGAACAAGCAAAAGATGAATGTTTAAAACGTTTTGATCTCTCAATTGATGTATTAAATGCATTCAATATAAAAATTCAAGATATAGAAATGGCAATAAGATTTACAGAAACATTTTATGATGAAAATAAAGAGTTTATTACCCAAATTTCTAGAAGATTTGGAAAACCAATTCTAGTTGAAATGTGGAAGGATAGATTTTTTTATTTTGTGTTAAAATGGGAATTTAATTATGTTGACAATATTGGAAAAGCAGCAGCATTATCAACAGACCAGATCGATGTAGAAAATGGAAAACGATATAATATAGAATATGTAGATGAACAAGGAAAAAGACGTAATCCAATAATATTACATAATTCACCTAGTGGAGCTATAGAAAGAATTATTTATACAATACTAGAAAAAGCTGCTAAAATAAAACAACAAGGAGAAAGACCTCTATTCCCTCTATGGCTATCACATACACAAGTTAGAATTATTCCTATTAAGAATGAACACTTGCAATTTGTAGAAAAGATTGAAACTATTCTGTCCCAAAATCAAATAAGAACAGATATAGACGATAGACAAGAATCTCTTAATAAAAGAATAAGAGAAGCAGAAACCGAATGGATTCCATATATAGTAGTTTTTGGAGACAAAGAAGCTGAATCTTCAACTTTGGTAATTAGGGATCGTAAAACAGGAAAACAAATTGTTTCCAATATAAAGGAATTAATAGAAGATATAAAAAAAGAAACAAAAGATAAGCCTTTTATGCCATTGAATTTGCCTAAGTATCTTTCAAAACGACCACAAATAATGGTTTAATAAGACCATATCAATTTTTAATTTAATTTATTTAATATGTATAATTTGATTATAAAAGTATATTATATCATTATTTTGTTCCAATTACATTTATTTTACTTTCCTGTATATTAAGATCAATACTCTTAGTATTAAGAGAGGAATCTTGGCTGTTGTTTCCATAAATTGTTTGATATGCATTTTTTACTATATTAAAATAAGTAGTAGTTTCTATCTTCCCATCTGTTACATTGATTAAGTTAAAGTTTTGTACCTGGTGAGAATCTACTCTCCATTGCCAAAAGGCAGATCCCCATACGTCAAGGTTTTTAAAAGCATCTACTAATATGTTGGCTTCAGTCTGATTAATACTACTAAATGTTTCATTGATAAAGGTAACAATTTCACCCTCTTCATCGACAATTCTATCTCTCTGAACATTATTCCATTCTCCTACATATAATGGAACGTTTGCAAATTCAGCAGCTTGAACGAAAGTACTTAATCGTGATTCTTGATAGGGATTTTCTTGTGGAACTCCATAAACACTTATTTTAAATACCACATTACTTTTATTTTGGGGTGCCATTTTTGCTAAATTCTGTGGAGTTAACTCAATGGGGCTTTGCAAAGATACAGGAATATTCATACTATAGGCAATAGTTTTATCTGTATATTTTCTTAGAAAATCTGCCATAAATGTATTATACTTTCCTATTTTTTCCCATTGACTTTTATCATGAACTTGGGGTTCACTTAGAATCTCATAGCCAATGGTGCTTGTATGGTTATCCACAGCTTCTAAAACTTTTTTAAAGAATTCCGTTTGTAATGTCCATCCATCGTTCCCATCTTTATCACGAACATTCCGATCCCACCAATTTGACCACCATACTTTAGCAGTGGGATATTTCGTACCACCACCACTTCCATAAAAAAATGCAAAATCAGTTTCAAATAAAGAAAACGGAAAACCAGTGCCTCGTTGCGGATTTAAATAAGAAGATGTATGAAATTGGTGATTATCATATAAAACATTAATATTATACTTGTCGGCCAAATTTGCAACAGTCTTTAATTCTTTCATAAATTCTTCAGGATTTTTTATAAATGATTCCCAGAAAACCAAGAAGCGCACATGATTTAATCCATTATCAGATAGGATCTTAAAACTTTCTTCAAAATAGTTATCTGGAAGATCATAGTTTGTATCTCTAGCTTGAGCTGTTCTTGTATAAAATCCATGCATATCAACACCATTATATGGTGGACCGCTCTTTGTGTCGACATCATTGTTAATACTTCCATTTATCTGTTGTAAAGGAAAAGAATAAAATCCAATATTTGAAATTAAAGTAAAAAGGATAATGATAATTAGGTATTTGTGAGTATGATTTTCTGAAAGAAGATTTAATTTCATGAATTCTTATGATTTGTTATTTTCATATAAATGTGTTATATATTTTTCTTTCTAGAAATATTTTATAAGAAAAATAAAGATAATAACTACATTAATAATTTTATCGTCATTTATATAACACATGAATTTAATTTAGTAACGCAAGTGTTTAGTATCAAAAATATTACAATTTTAGGCATCATGTTATTATCTTCTTTCTTAGCCTTTAATTTAGATAATATAATAGATATTTCATTTGCAATCGAAATTAAAAGTCAAATAACAAATATTTCTGAAACAGAAAATAAGATAAAGGGAAATGATTCGATAAATGAGCAAAAGAACCTATGTATGAGATATGAAAATATTACAAAAACTATCGTAATTTGTGATGGAGTAGTAGATATTCCTACCATTAATAACTTTTTTAATAATAGTAATATTCTCGAAATGTCAAGAGACAAAGAATGGCTTTTGAAGTCAAATATTTTGATACTTGAAAACGGATCATTAAATATTAGTGGTCGGAATACCCATTTACTTAAAATAGATTCTGATGATTCTAATAATATGGCATATTCTATAATTTCAAGAGGAAATTTAATTATAGATAATACTAATATAACATCATGGAATTCAACAAATAATAATATTCCTGTTTTTAGTACCCCTGAAACCCCTAGAGCTTATATATGGACATTCTGGAATTCAGCAGGAAAAACAAATATTTCAAATTCATTTTTGGAAAATTTAGGTTATAAAAGTCATTCAGGTACAACAGGAATAACTTTTTTTTCTGGTGATGGTAGTTTATTCCAAAATAATACGATAAGTGGCAATTATTTTGGACTACATTTAGCAAATGAAATTTCTAATGTAACTATAAAAAATAACAAAATATCAAAAAGCCAATTTGACGGCATTAATTTAGATTCAAAGACAAACAATATTAAGATATTAAACAACAGAATTCACGATAATAACCTACATGCCATAGTATGTAAAAAAGGCTGTAATAATATGGAAATAAAGAATAACATTTTAGAAAATAATATTGGTATTGGAATTCTATTAGAAAGAAATACTAGCAAAAATTTTGTTCAAGTAAACAATTTACGATCGAACACAATGGGAATCATGATTTCTGAATCACAAGAAAATGATATAATAAGTAACAACTTTGATAAAAATGGTAATGGAATTTTTTTGAAAAATACAAAATACAATTTTATTGATTCTAATAATATAACAAATAGCAATAACTATGGAATAAATATTTACAGTAATTCTACTAATAATTTAATCAAAGGTAATATTATAAAAAAATCTATGAATAGTGGAATAAATATTGCAGATTATGGAACAAATAAAAATAAATTGATAAATAATAACATTATTGAAGGGCCTAACTATGGATTAAAACTAGATAGAACGTCTAATAACATACTAGAGAATAACATAATAGAAAAAAACCAAAACGATGATTTTTTTATAAGACAGTCTAAAGATAACAAAATAATAAATTCTAATTTTAACTATACAGCATTTTTGCTAAATGATAAAAAAAGTAACATCATAATAACTGATACAAAGAATAGAATTATTGATGGAAATAATATTACTAATACTGTGTATAAGCAAAATAACACAATAATACTTAATTCAAATAACAATTTTACAAAATTAAAGACTACCGATATATTTGTAATTCCACAATCATCTTATGTAAATATTACAAAAATAAACTATGATTTAAAAAATAGAGAGTATAAGAGATTGGATTTAGTATTTCCCAAATTAGGAATTGAGACAAAATTTATTGTAGGAGGATTTCATCCTGGAAATCAAGTATTGGTTAAGGCAAATAAAGAGATAAAAGATCTAATAAGTATAGATAATAATAGCAATAGTACAACAGAATTTACTTTGAAAAATGATCAATTATCATATAGACTAGAGTTTGAATTAACTACAATACCAATTTTAATTACTATAATAATTCTATCTATTTTAATCCTAATATCTATCGGTATTTTTCTTCTAATAAAAAAAAGAAAAAACATAGGGAGATAACTAATTAACATTTAACAATAAGAAATACTTTGATTCATAGAGTATTAAAAATTTATTAAAATATTTTTTATAGTCAGTTTTTCTATAATTTCTTCAATCCTATAGGAATTATTTAAAATCTAAATCTTAAAGAAATAACATTTCTAAAATCATTTTGTGTAAGTAAATTTGAAATACGAAAATTATACTTTCTAATTACCTGACATTATTTAATTAAATATACTAAATTAATTCACACTGAACAATTTTATTATCATAATCCTAAAAGATCTTTTTGTTAAATTTAAAATAATATTGTAAAAAATATACCTAGTAAAAGAGAATAACCTATTGTAATAGATCATTTATAAAAACTTAAGTATTATAGATGTGAAAAAATAATATGATAAAAGGTGAGAAAGAGAAAAAGGTATTAAAACCAAGAATTTATGATGATGAAACTTTAGAAAAAATGAAAAAATATTATAATATTGATGATCATACAGATTTATTAAAATTTATTAGATCTCATGGGCTGCATGAGGATCGACATTACGATAATAACGAAGTGATACCTATATAGTCTCTCAATATTTTTAATTCAGTTACTAAAATACTACAAATTATAATTAAAATATTATAGACAAAGATTTTGTTCTTCACAAATTGCAACCCAATAGAGGAAAAGTCATAAGTTATAGACTGGAACACCATTATAATTTAGCATAATATCTATATTATGAAAATTATAATGAATTAGTATTATAGACTTCTTTTCAAATATTTTAAGAGATAATCGAATATAGTTATTTCTTTCACTATTTCTCTCTCCAATATATAACTAATTGGTAAAATATTCCCTACCTCCTTCCAAAATATTATTTTTAATTTCTAAATTACTAAATCGTTATCATTAAATTCAAATGTAAACTTTAAATAATAATCTTTTTCTTCCTATGGAGAAATTTATTATGCTACTTTAATAATGCAATAATCATGACTAAAGATATTTTATAATATATTTTTAAAAATTCATTTGACACAAAATAAAGTAGGTTTAATAGTTTTTCAAAATTTTTATACATTGGAGTAATTTATTTCTAATTAGAAAATCAGTTAATCCATACAGATTCTTATTATATTTTTGAAATTCTTTAGCATTCATTTTGATATTATAAAATTCTTATTTTCTTTGGCTTTATGACCCTAATATTTAGTGATCTCTAGATTAATTTTTCGTTATTCGTGGCTACATTGTAACTTTCCACAGTAATGGAACAGAGTATATTGAAATTAAATTCAATACTATTAGATCACATATTATTTAATAAAAAATGTTTAAAATTAATATTGGACAAATATATTGGTAGAAATTAATTAACTAATTAATTATTTTCGATAGCATTTAGCTTATACCTAATAATTTAAATATAAAATATTTTTACATGTATTAAAATAAATAAAAATGAATATATTTCCATGCTATGAAAATACTTTATTACTCAACTAAAATTTCATTGTTCCACATCTTTAGAAATTTTATAAATCTTGCCATTCTTTGAATTTGCTGCTAAGACGTAAAGGTCTCCATCTATAGGATCAATTTTGATATCTGTGATTATATCAAAACCAGTTCCAAAAATTGCAGAATTTAGTTCCGAAGGTTTATTTACTATCCTATCAGACAACTCTCCTTCTAATTGCAATCCTGTTCTAGTTTGATTAAGGTCAAAATGGAGGACGGTTCCATTTTTTACTCCACCTACTAACATATCGTCTCTATATTCTTCTCCCAGTGTTGAGGAATGAATAAAGGAAATAGTTGTAGGTGCTATTGTGTCATTCCATGTTAATACAGGATCATAATATTTGCCATTACCATTGAAATTAATTAATTGATTTCTATCAAATTCCTTATTAGTAAATTCATTATACATAGAAGATAATCCTAACACTTGTCTCCATCCACTATTAAATCCTGGTTTTACGATATTTATTTCATCACCATAATGAGATCCATTTTCAGTATCCCACAAATATCCTGTAATATTATCAAAACCAATGCCAAAACTATTTCTTACACCATATCCATAATATTTGTCTAGAAGTCCTTCATCTCCTAATGTGAATCCATCATTAACGGTTTCTCCATCATATGTAATACGCAGAACTCCCCCTCTACCATCAGGGAGAGATGTTCCCACTAAATTTTGAGTAATTGTATCACCAGATGGATCTTTTAGTCTGTTTAGGTCACCCATAACAATATATAAATTGTTATCTGGCCCAATTCTCATTACTCCTCCATTGTGTGATGGTCCAGGCAAATATGGTAAATCAAGTAACAATATTGGATTTATTAGATTGCCATTCACAAAATCATATCTGTAGACACGATTTCCAAGAATATTTCCATCATCTTGGTTCTCAGTTTCAGTTACAAAAAGAAAAACAAATTTGTCATTAGGACCATACTTATCTGCATGTTTGGTTTTAAATATATCCAGTACAGCTATACCCAATAAACCTCTTTCACTCTTTGTTGCTACATTTAAATCTAAAAGTTCTGCAACGACTTTTCCGTTAGTCACACGTTTTACCATTCCTGTATTTTTTTCTATAACCAAAAGATCATCATTTCCTATAAACTCCATTCCAGAAGGAAATTTCAATTTATCAACAATTAATTCTGTTTTCAAATGGTTATCTTGTAGTATTGGAATAGAAGGTTCTTTTTTTGATTTTTTCTTTGATTGAGCATCTACAACATTATCAACATTGTCTACACATATTAAACCAACACACATTACAACAATAATTAACATAATACTGATATTTGTTAAGTAATAACTATGATACATGCATTAACTCATGGAATACATCATATTTGAATCTATACTAAAAAAAAACTATAAGATAAAAGTAATTAATTAATAAATAAAGACTAAAAATAAATAACAATTAATTATTCAATTATTATTTTACTATTTATAGACAAATATTTATTATTTTACTATTTTAATAGTTTGCTCTTATATCAAGTTGTTTTAATATAGGAGATTGTTTTAAATTTGAATATGGATAGGTATTAATATTATATTTTGGTAAAGGATTATCTGGTTTAATGCTTTCTATTAAATGAGTCTGTGTAAATAAGTTTTTATGGAATGTACCTCTTTTGCTTGTTTCTTTAATTATCTTTTTATAACCTGAATCATCGATTACTATGAAATTTGCAGTATCTAATGGTCTTGTAGAATAATAACTTCTATCCTGGTACGAAATGTCAAAGATGTGTCTAGGCATCCATACGTAAAGAGGATTTCCTATCATAGTTACATTATTATTACTTTGTTGCAAATGTTGTATTAACGTAGCATGTGCTTTAATTATTACAGAATTAGAATCAATTGTAATTAATGAAAAAATAGAAACTAATCCAACAATAGCAATAACTGATACCACAGCATAAGGAATAGTATTTTTGATTTTAGATATAGGTATAAAGTTAGATAGATCTACAATTAACCTTGCTGCAGCAATAGAAAATGCTGGAAATAAAGGTACTATATGAAATGAAGATACAAAGTCTATCCAGTATAAAAATAAAAGAAATGGTACACTAAATAGCAATATAAAAATGTCTTTTCTTATGGCAGCATATAGAATTCCAGCCATGCCCAATGAGAATGTAATTGGGTCATTTTGAAGGAAAGTGGCCAAAGAATTAATCAGAGGTTTACTTTCTCTTTGAGTTTGATGTAATACATCTTCTACCCACGTATTGAAATCACCAATAGAATAAGCATGTGCTGGCCAAATCATAGGTATTAAAATAACAGGTAAAAGCCATAGTCCAAGGCTTTTTAATTTATTATTACCACAATTAGTCAATACAAGATATCCTACTAATGGCATCATTACAAAAATTGGAATTTTTGTAAATATCGCAAGTCCGAGAAATGCACCAGAAAGCAAAATTAAAGATATGTTTTTTATTCCTAGTTTATTATTTTGTTCTTGATTTATGTTACTTTTTATATAGAGTGCTAATAATATAGAAGTTAATAGCAGAGGAAGTTGTATAGATTCTAAAAAAATTCTCCTTAATAACCATCCATAAGGAATAACTGCAAAAAGAATAGACGCCAAAAGGGCTACCTTGAATCCATATCTCTTTTCTGTTATTTTATATATGAGAAAGGTATCTAATACTACAAATAAACCCATAATAAGTCGTGGAATCAAATAAAGCGACTCTACTGATTCAACATCTGGAGAGGGATGTAATACATCAGGATAGCCAATCATACCTAAAAGGCCAGCCAATAATATTTGTCCAAAATATGGAGCGAAATATCGATCTTGTGGTTGAAGACCTTCTCCTTCAAGAGTAGACATAGCTTTTCTCATATAATGTCCCTCATCAACATGGAGGCTAGGAAAACCAGTTATATTCCAGAGACTTGTAAAAGAACTTAAAACGAGGGGTATAAATATTAAAAGTATTTTTTTATCCATAAAACCTCTACTTTTAATTATTTGAATCAATATTATCCCTCATTATATTACAAAGATTTATTGAAAGTTTTTTTTGATAGTTTTATTCATCTTTGTAGACATTGTGAAAAAAGCAACAAATTTATTTCTTTTGTTTATGTCGTCCATATCTATATAACTGCCATACTGAACCTACATAGTCAACAATAACATTAAAGCCCATTTTGCTTTTACCTGATTTTCTATCTAGAAAAGTATAAGGTATCTCACATATTGGTATATCCTTTGATTTTACAAGTATTTCCAATAATATTTTATAGCCTTTTGTATCGATTTTTATATTTTCTAGAATAGGTCGTGATACAGCAAAAAATCCAGACATTGGATCTGTAACATTATTTACATTAAGACCAAATTTTGCAATGATAGCTGCACCTTTACTTATAAGACGTCTTTTAAAAGGCCATCCAATGATAGATCCATCCTTTGCATAACGAGAAGCTATAACTATTGAACTAGAAGTTTCTAGTAATTTCTCTATCATTTTTGGAATAATTTCAGGTGGATGAGAAAAATCTGCATCCATAATTAGTATATAATCACCTTTAGATGATTTAACTCCTTCTAGTATAGCAGGAATTAATCCATTTTTGATTTTTCTATTAATAATATTAATTGAATATGGTTTTTCCTTAAAATTTGCAGTTCCTTTTTCAGATTTAATTTTAATGTCCTTATCAATGTAATTTTGTACAATATTACCAGTACCATCTGGGGAATTATCATCCACTATTATAATTTCTGTAAAAACATTTTGAAATAGATTTAGTTTAATTTTATCCAATAATCCTATAATATTTTCTGATTCATTATAAGTGGGAATAATTATTGAAATAGTATACATACTTTTGGTTTTAAAGATTTCTTGGTGATTTGTTTGCACTTTCTTTTTATAGGCTTCATCTGCGTATTAAAATTATCGTGAGTTATATTTATAACATTTTTTTATATTTTTTTTAGTAAAAAGTTTATTATTATTTTTTTACTATATTTACATACTATGAGAAGATTTAATATATTAATACTTTGCATATTTAACTTGATGTGATATTCTAGTATATATGATAATGAATTAATATTAATAAGAACCATATATAAAATTAAAACTGATTGAACTTTCTTATATAAGATAAATGAATATTACTTAAATCTGATTTAAAAATAGTAATTTTGTATATTTGTATTACTATAACATTCATGATATAATTAAGGTTAAAACTGAGATAAATTTACAGGAGTTAGAATATTTTGTTTCAAAAGAATTTGAAGATCCTGATATAATGCTAATTATAAGATCTTTTTCCAAAGATCCTGATATGTCTAAATTTAGAGCCACTAGAAAATTAATTACAGATAATTTTGAGTCGCAAAGTTCACGGTATACTATCAAATATACAGAACATTTTGGTTCTTCAGGAGCACAATTCCAAATAAAATTTAATGGAAGCAAAATAGAGATAGCGATTAATGAATTAATATCAAAATCCAAACATGTAACGTATGTAAATTTAATAGAACCTATTCTGAGGTTTCTTTTTATTTTTAAAGGATATATTCTTTTACATTCTGCATGTATGTCTTCTCCAAGTGGACGAGGATTTTTCCTTTCAGCACCTCCAGATACAGGTAAAACAACAACTGTAATAAAATGTGTAAAACAAGGATATTATTTTTTGTCAGATGATATGACTATAATCAATTTGCCAAATAATGCAATATGTTTTCCAAAATCAATGACTATTAGTGCCCACACCTACAAGACAGCTGTTGAAGCACAATCATCTCATAATTATGATAAGGAGGATATCAATGATAAAAAAGGAATGAGAATTAGAAGTTTAGTTCATTCAAAGACTGGAAGGAGTTTGATGCATAAATTAGCCGATCGTAATGTACCTATTTTTACGATTAATACAATAGGACAATCAAAGATAAAACCACCCAAGTATCATATTAGTGACATCATAAAAGATGCGAAAATTAAAGATAAAACAACAATCAATTCTCTCTTCTTTTTAGAAAAAGGTAGTGATGAAGAGAAAGTAGAAAAGATTGAAAGAATTTCTGTTAATGATGCACTACAAAGAGCTATAGAAAATAGTGATGATGCGTTTCTTTTTCCCCCATATAGTGATTTAATAAAATATATACGAATAGAAGATAAAACAGCATATGATCTTTTACAAGATGAGAAAAAAATGATGGCAAAATTACTTTCTAGTATTGATTGTTATATTTTAAAAAGTAGTGGAAGAAAATGGTCTGAAATGATACTAGAGAAATTTAAAATATAAATTACAAACTCAGGAACATTTATTTAAATAAAAAAATCATTTGAAAATTAATTTTAATTTTATTTTAGTAGCAATTGAATTACAGTTATTACCATTTTTAACAATATAATAGTAAATTAACTGAAAATATAAAAGATGGAAAATAAAAATTATTCCATATCCATTCCGGGCATTCCACCCATTCCACCCATTCCACCGGGCATTCCACCCATTCCACCGGGCATTCCACCTCCAGGTGGGCCTCCTTTGGATTTACTGGATGCAATTACATCATCAATTCTTAATATCATGCAAGCTGCTTCAGTGGCAGATTTTATTATTTGTTCTTTAATTACAACAGGCTCTAATACATTTTGCTTATACATATCCAAGACATTTGCACTTCTTACATTAATACCAGTCCATTTGATTCCTTTGTTTTGTTTTGCTCTTAGTTCTGCCATCGTATCAATTGGGTCCATACCTGCATTAGTAGCAAGGGCTATTGGTAGGGTTTCTAATGCTTCTGCAAATTTAATTACTGCTAATTGTTCTTTACCTGCTAAACCGCTAGACCAATTTCTTATGTGAGTAGCAATATAAGCCTCTGGTGCTCCTCCACCTGCTACTATAAATGGCTTTTCCAAAACATCTTTCAGGACCATCAGTGCATCATGGAGAGAACGGTCTGCTTCATCTACAACCCTCTGAGAACCACCTCTAATGAGAATAGTTACTGCTTTTGGATTTTTACATCCTTCTATGAAAACCCATTTATCGGTTTCAACTTTTCGTTCTTCAACCAAGTCAGCAGAACCAAGATCTTTTGAAGTAAGATCATCAATATTATTTACAAGTCTTGCACCTGTAGCTTTAGTTAGCTTTGTCATGTCACTTTCTTTAACGCGTCTAACTGCAAGTATACCGTATTTAGAAAGGTAATGTTGTGCGATATCATCTATTCCTTTTTGACATAATAAAACATTAGCGCCCGAAGTTTTAATTTTTTCTACCATTGCTCTGAGCATGTTATTTTCCTCTTCTAGGAACATTTGCATTTGTTGAGGATCGCTAATACGAATTTCAGCACTCATTTCCGTTTTTTCTATTTCTAACGGGGAATTGATCAATGCTATTTTCGCTTTTTCAATTCTTTTTGGCATTCCACTATGAACAACCTCTTTATCAAGAATTATTCCTCTAATAAGAGAAGTATCATGTATAGAACCACCTGCTTTCTTTTCTACTTTGACATTATCAAGATCAACTTTTAGAGCTTTTGTTTTTTCATTAATATCAGCTATCAGTTGTGTAGCGTCTACGACTATTTTACTTAAAACAGGGCTATCTTCTGAAACTAACTTTGAATACATGCTGGTATTAGCAATTTTTGCTAAAAGATCTTTATCATCAGTTTTTACTTTAATAGCAATTTTATCTAATACTTTAAGAGCTTCATTAGAAGCAGCAGAATAACCATCAACAATGACTGAAGGATGTACATTTTTGTCAATTAATTCTTCTGCTTTTTCTAATAAAGCACCAGTAAAAATAACAGAAGAAGTTGTACCATCGCCAACTTCATTATCTACAGATTTGGCTACTTCAACAACCATTTTTGCTGCAGGATGCTGTACATCTATTTCCTTAAGAATTGTAGCTCCATCATTTGTGATGGTAACGTCTCCTAATGTGTCTACTAACATTTTGTCCATACCTCTTGGACCTAAACTAGATTTTACAACTTCAGCAACCAATTTTGCAGCAGTAAGATTATTTTTTTGTGCCTCTTTTCCTTTACTTTCACGTGTTCCTTCTTTTAAAATTACAACTGGCACACCGCCAGCACTTGTTTGAATTTGGCCCATACTCATATTCATTCACCTAATATAATAATAAAATTGCAAATAATCCTATTTTTATAGTTTTACATGATTAATATATTTTAAATCAATTATTTACAAATAATTTCTTCTTTTTTTCCTCAAATTTAGATTTGAACGTTGGTATATTAATAATAAAACGTTCATGTCTTCCATCTCCAATTTTTTCCATTTCATCGAATGCCTCTACATTAAACATTACTTTTCTATTGTTAACAGATTCTACTATTGCTTTCAACCGGATCTTTGAACCCACTGGAGTTGCAGCAATATGTCTAATTTCAACACGGGTACCAACTGAGTCCCATTCATTATCTTTTAAAAAAAAATCTTTTAAAAGTAATCTACATGTTTCTTCCATTTCAGAAATCATAGAAGGAGTAGAAAGAACATTTTCTCCTTCCCATAAAAAACTGGTAGTTTGGTTAGAATTAGTTATTATAACTCTCTCTTTGGTAGTACCAATTTTTACATCAAATTCCAATTAAAATCAACATATAAAAACACCATCAATTTATTAAACTAATTGAAGAATAAAACATAATTAGAATCGAAATAGAAAATTGTGAGATAATACTTTTAAAATAAGAATAAAATAAGAAAAAATAAAAAAGAAAGTAGATTATTTATTTAGAAAATCCATAATCGGCCCATTTTTTGTCAACAAGAGTCTTAGTATCATTGTCAACTTCTGCTAGTTTTTGAATTTCTCGCATAAATCCTTCCTCTTTAGTTTTAGTAGTTGCATCTATTCCCATTTTTGAACCAAGATTTAAAATTGGAGATGCAGGATCTAGAGTATCAGTTGGAGTATTATCAATTATAATTATATCTCTTTTAGGATCAGACTTTGTAGTAATTGCCCAAATGACTTCATTTAGATCATGTACATTAATATCGTAATCAACTACAACAAAAATTTTTGTAAGTGATAATTGTCCCATCCCCCATAATCCCATCATTACTTTTTTTGCCTGTCCAGGATATCTTTTTTTGATAGATATTATAGCTATACCTTGAAACCAACCTGAAGCAGGCATAGAAAAATCGATTACCTCAGGTTGAAACATTTGAATAAGAGGAAGAAATGATTGTTCAATAACTTTACCTATATAAGCGTCTTCCAAAACTGGTTTTCCAACAACCGTGGCCAAATAAATTGGATCTTTCCTTCTCATCATACCTGTTAGATTGAATGTAGGATAAGGTTCAGGTGGTGTGTAAAAACCAGTATGATCTCCAAAAGGTCCCTCTATTCTCATTTCATTAGGATCAACATATCCTTCTAAGACAATCTCCGAATTTACAGGTACTTCTAAATTAACTGTTTTGCATTTTACTAATTTTAGTCCTTTTTTTCTAATTATGCCAGAAAAGAAAAATTTATCCATTCCTTCAGGGACTGGAGCTATACCACTAAAAATAGTTGAAGGGTCAGTTCCAATTACTATTGCTGTTTCAATAGTTTTGTGATGTTCCTTCAGTATTTCATAGTGTTGAGCTCCTCTTTTATGTGTCTGCCAATGCATTATAGCCTTTTTTTCATTGACTATCTGAATTCTGTAAACACCAATATTTCTAATTCCAGTTTCTGGATGTTTGGTAATAGTCAATCCGAAGGTAATAAATTTCGCAGCATCATTGGGAAATGATTTTAGAATTGGTAATGAATTAAGATTAGCTTTTTCAGTTTCAATCATTTCTGTTACTGGGCCAGATTCAACATACTTTGGAGCATAAGCGCCTATTTCAGATAATTTAGGAAGAACTTTTAATTTATCAAAAAGATTAGAAGGTATTTTCAATTTTGTCAAATCTGTAACTCTTTTACCGATTTCTTTAAAATCTGAAAGATTAAGAGCAGTTTTTAATAAATCTATAGTACCAAATGCGTTACCTAAAATTGGAATATCATATCCTTTTACATTTTCAAAAAGTATTGCAGGAGAATTTCCTGAATACATCATACGTCTCATAATTTCAGCTATCTCAAGATTAGTGTCTACCTCAGCTTTCACATGATGTAATTTGCCTATAGATTCGAGAGTATCAATATACTCAGATAAACTATCAAAGGCCATAAATCATCAACAACAAATAAGCTAGTTAATAGAGTTATAAAAATAGCTCTTTATTCAAAATAAATCGACAAAATTGTTTTTACTAACATATAAATCGTCTATAACTATAACAATTTTCCCATAATATATAAAGATGAGAAAAAAAGTAAAATTAAGAAATTTGTAAATAAAGGTATTAATTAATGATTTTTTATTATCCCCCAAATTATAACTGCAAAGATGAAACCAAAAATTCCAAGAAGAACAGGAAAATCAATGGAATTTAAAGTATTAATTAGTGAATCAACTTCAGCTGAATTCATATTAGATTTCAATGCTTTAATTTGTTATTACATTATATACTTATTATTATTAATCATTTACAAAAAAATTATTCACTCCCACTTTTATCTATAGCATCATTAATAGATGAAATATCATTGTCTAAAACAATAATAATAACATCTTTTTAAAATATCAATAAAAGCAATCTCTTATTTGTTTTAAAATTCTTGCTGTAGCTCCCCAAATTATTTCGTTATTATATCTAAATAAATATGAATTAGTAAAATTTCGATAATTAAAATTGCTATCAAGGCTCTCAAATAAATCGAATACTGGAATGTCCAATATATTTGAGACTTCATCTATAAATAAATTAGTTTGTCTTATCCTATTCTGAAAAGTAATAAAAGGAATTATTGCATAGTGAGAAGTTAATGTTTTAACAGTTTGGAAACATCCTATAATTTCATTGGAAGAAATTTCTAGACCTATCTCTTCTTTTGTTTCTCTAATTGCAGTATTTATTAATGAAGAATCTGTTTCTTTAAATGTTCCACCAGGAAAAGAAATTTCATTTTTATGATACTTTAATAGAGAGCTTCTTTTTGTTAAAATAATTTTTGGTTTAAGATTTGTAAAGTGAATTATTACAAGAACAGACGAAGGAGTATATCCGGTAGATTTTAATAATTGAATATCAATATTGGTAGGAGATGAAAGTCTAGGAATAATCTTTTTTATGAATTGGCTTTTATTGATATCCAATAATATAAGATAGATATAATATATTTTAAAATTATATATTATTAAATAATTCAATAACAATTAAAATAATAAATAAAAGAGGAAAACAAGATAGCTGTTTGATAATATTGTGAATAAATCAGTTATATTTTATACTCCACGAGATGAAAAGTAAATGATACTAGTTGATAATTAATTATGAATTAAACCCACCAAAAATATTGCCTAAAGATTACTTTAATTATTCAAATCTTTTAGATGATATAGACAATATTAAAAAAAAGGTAAAAACACTTTATGAATATATCCATTCTATTCATTTCACTGATTCAGTACTAGGAATTCCAAGGATCTCAAGTATTACTATGGCTAACATAATAAAAAAATATAATGATAGAATAAAGATTTCATGTAGTATAAGAACAAGAGATAGAAATTTGACATCGATGTATCAAATTATTTCTGATTCAATATTGTATAATATTGAGAGTTTACTTATATTACTTGGAGATCAGCCTAGAAACGATTTAGAAGCTCACAATCTATTAAAACCGAGTAAAGTAGTTAATTTGCTCAATTCTCAAGGGTTTAAAAAATCTATAAAACTAAATCTATCAATTCCAAATAAAATAAGAAATATTAATAATACTATCCAAAGAAAGATTGATGCAAAACCTTATGCCTTCGTAACTCAATCAATTGAATCATTAAAAGATCTAGAGAATATAATAGATCTAATTAGGCCTTTTGATATTAAGGTAATCCCATGTATAATGCTTCCTTCACAAAAGAATAAAAGGTCAGCAGAGCTAATAGGCCTAAATTGGCAAGAATATGAAAAAGAACCTATAGAATTTATTAGAAATTGTGGCAGGATTGCAGATGAGATTTTACTAACTTCGCCAAATCATTTTGCATTGGCAACAGAAATATTAAAAGAGTTAAGATAAATCACTCTTTTCTTTTCGGGAATGAACAATCTCTGATTTTAATTCATAAAGAACCTGTCTTTGAAAATCTTTAAGGCTATCGTCTTCTGTTAGCCTAGGTCTTCTATGTTCGATTTTTACATCTTTTTTTATTTTTCCTGGTCTATTAGTAAATACTATGACTCTATCACCCAGACAAACAGATTCTATGATATTATGTGTAACAAAAATAATTGTTTTTTTTGTTTTAGCCCAAATTAATTGTAATTCAACTAATAATAAATCACGAGTTTGAGAATCCAATGCAGCAAAGGGTTCATCCATCAGTAATACTTCGGGGTCCAAAACCAAAGCTCGTGCTATTGAAACTCTTTGTTTCATACCTCCAGAAAGTTGATATACGTATGCTTCTGCAAATTTTTTTAATTGCATCATATCTAGATATTGCATTGCTATTTCTCTCCTCTTTAGTTTTTCAACTTTAGCTATTTTTAATCCGAATTCTACATTATCTATCACTTTCATCCAAGGAAACAAAGCATTCTCTTGGAAAACCATTATTCTATCTGGTCCAGTTCCAGTAATTTGTCGACCATTTAATATTACCTGTCCTTGTGTTGGATTATCCAATCCTGCCAATATGTTGAGAAGAGTAGACTTTCCGCATCCGGATGGGCCTACAATACAAATGAATTCACCATCATTTACGGATAGATTAATATTTTCAATTGCATTAATTAGCATGGATTGTTTTCCATCATTTCTGTAGAATGATTTAGTAACGTTTTTTATTTCTAATTTAACCATTAAAATATACCACCACAATTATAGATACCTTCTTTAAATTTCTGAATGTAAAATCACAATATCTAAAGATATAGAGAAACAATAAGATAAAATATTTAAATGATAGGTAATTATACTTCAAGCTCTTATGACATAATTTACCATTATTATCAGTGTTAAAGAAATTATAATTATCATAAAAATACATGATTTTCATTGTTATATTATAAATGAAATTACTTCTCTCCAATTTTTGAAATAATTTACTTAAAAAGCAATATAAATAATAGCATTAGAGTTTAATTATTTCTAAGAATTTAACAGCCTAATTCTTTAGTATTGATAAAATATTAGACATTGAAGCATTGGTTTTCAAACCTGTAGAACGAAAAATTGTTCTTGATGCAAGATAACCTGAACTAATTATTTTATCAATAATCTCATTTAATTTTTTAGGACTAGCTTTAAGCATAGAACCTATTTCATCTACTGAAAAGTAATATGGAATATTATCTAGTTCTTCTAAACTAATATTGAATATTTGTTTAATTTGTTTATTCTTTTTATCATTCTTTAAATCATCTAAAAGATATTTTTTTAACAAATTGGATATAACATTTTTATCAAATAACTTTCCTATCCAAAGCTGACCAGCAATATTAAATTTACTACTACACTTTGGACATAAATCATGTGTATAAATATGGGTAAGATTTCTGTCACCACATCTAAAACAGTGTCGTATATATCCTAGATTATCAAAAACCTTGTTAGCTTCTGAATTACTTAATGATATTTTAAGAAATACACGAAAATAATGCCTATTTGCATTAACAAAAATAGGAGATAGAGATATCCCTAATCTTGCAGCAATTAATGCTATTGAAGATATTAATAAGCGTATAGCAACTTCATTTGAATAAGTATTGTTAATAGATAGTCCAAAATATTTTCTAAGGCATACAGTTTGATAGATTCCACTTAAAACAGCAGTATCGGTTGCTGTAATAGAAATCAATCCTTCATCTTCAATAGAACGTAGAACACAGTCAATAAAAGGCGAAGGACTTCCAAATGGATCCAAATCAATTATAGTAAATCTTTTGTTTCTTTCTGTTGGCCTACACATGAGAAATTTACATACCTCATTTATTGAAAAAAAACATTTTTCATTGACATTGTTTAGTATAGCTGACTCTTTTGCAGCTGTTATAGCCAATTCATTAATATCATTTATATAAATTTGGGAAATTTTTGGTACTTCAACTGCTACTCTGAGACCTCTAGAACCAATTCCACCAAATGCATCAGCAAAGGTTATTTGGGTATTTTTTTTATTGTAATATTCATCTAAAAAAATATTATAAAGATAAATCGATAAATCTCTATTTAAACTTGCAAGAGGATTGAAAAAAGCAGGATAATGGGGTGGAACTTTGACATCTAGAGAATTTTTAGGAACAAGTAATTTTGTTTGACCTTCTATAATTTGTATAAAATCATCCATACTTTTTAATATAATAATAGAATTAAGACTATAATTACCATTCTTCATCTTCTTTTGGTTTAATCTTTATTTGTATAGAAATTTTAATTTATGACAATAAATTAATTAGATATGATAATTTGCTGATATGTGGAATTGATGAAGCTGGAAGAGGATCAGTTATAGGTCCTCTGGTAATAGCTGGTATAAGTATCAAAAAATCCAATATCAAAAAGTTGGAGGATATTGGAGTAAGAGACTCAAAAGCTTTAACCAAGAATAAAAGAAGTTTTTTATTTGATAAAATTTTAGATATTTCAGAATTTGTATGTATATACAAGCTTGATTGTAAGACTATCGATGAGAATGTATATCAAAAAAAATTAAATAGATTAGAAGGGATAATAATGTCATCAATTATTAAACATATCTCTGCAGATATTGCCTATGTGGATTCATGTGATATCAATATCAATAGATATACAAATTACCTTAAATCAAATTTAAATGTAAAAAATAACATTAACATCATTGCCATGCATAAAGCAGACAGAATAAATCCCGTTGTATCTGCAGCATCAATAATTGCAAAAGTAACAAGAGATAGAGAGATTCAAATTTTGGAAGAGATTTTTCAAAATATTGGAAGTGGGTATCCATCTGATAAAAAGACTATGTATTTTATAAAAAATTGGATTAAAGAATATAAGGAATTTCCAAATTTTGTACGAAAATCATGGAGACCTATAAGAGAAATAACCTACAGACAAAGCAAGGTTTATGAATTTATTTGATAGGCAGTATATGTCGCATATATTAATCCATGATCTTTATCATAAGGATCAAGATAAATAATTTGTTCTATATTAAATCCACTATTTTCAAGTTTATTTGCTTCTTGAAGTATAATTGTTTTTGGATCTTGAGTTACATCTATACTTCGTGTCTTAACTACAAGCAATATTTTACCACCATCTTTAAGAAAGATTTTACAATTGTTTATTGCTATTTCAGTTTGATCAGGTTGTGCAATATCACAATATACAACATCGACTTCACCGTATGTAGAAAAGTAAGATAGTGGTTTTCTTGCATCTTCTATTATTGGTATTATATTTTCTCTTTTTGACGCAACATTTTCTATAAGTTCTCGAGCCACTCTAATAGATGACTCGATTGCAAAAATTACCCCAGAATTTCCTATAATATCAGAAATATGACTAACAGTAGTTCCTGTAGATGCACCTAAATAAAGTACTTTTGTTTTATTTTTTATAGGCAGATTTCTTAAACCTTTAATCAAAGCTGCAGCAAGTTTACTTCTAAATGGATCCCAGAGCCGATATTCTTCGTTATCTATTAGTATTAGTTTTTCATTATAGACCATATTTCCTTTGTTTAAATTCAATGTAGCTAAATTTTTTTGGTTATTAAAATTAACCCATTTGTAACCATCATAGTCATTATTAAGATCATTTGCAGAAGATGAAGATGATAATGATAATTCATTTTGATCACTACTGTTAATAATAGTATTTTTCATCTAGATACAGAAATGAATGATTGTTAATTGATATTTAAATATAACATATAATGACTTTTACTATAAAAGAAAATATATGTTTTAATTAAAATTTATTTCTCTTGAATTTTTTTTTCTTGTCATGTTTTTTACTAAATTTATTAAATCGTCTTCTTGGATTTTTGTTATAAATCATCTTCATTTCTTTTCTTGGAGGCTTTTGTTCTTCCAGTTTTGGCTGCTTATATTTTTCTTGTATATCAGATATTCGTTTCTTCAATTGTTCAGAAATATACTGATCCTTTTCACCTTTCCGAAATAGGTCTATTCTTGCCGCAATAGCTATCTTTGAAGCAATTGCTCTGGCAATCTTTCCTCTTTGCCATTTTGGTGCTGAATGTAGTATAGGGTGTTGAAACAAAATTCCGTGTTTTGGAGGTGGCGCTCCTGTTTTTAGGGATCTAAAAAGTGCTTTTTCAGCTCCTATTATCTGTATAGTACTAGCTGGCATGATAGAAAGCTTTTGAAGACTTCCAGCTTTAGCAATCAATCGTGCTCCAACTGTAGCAGTTAATAATTCCTTGATATTTGGAGCAATTTTTTCCATTAATTCTTCAATTTGATTAGCAAGAATTCGTCTTAATTCAGTTTGCATTATAACTTCATTAGCAAGTTTTTTGATTATAGATAGGTTCTCTTCTAAAATATCACCACCTTTACTTCTTTTAACAGCTTCAAGTATAATTTCCGCTCTTTTGCTTTCTATGCCAAGATTTTTAAGCATATTTAGGTGGATATTGTTCCTGATCCCAGCTAATCTAACAATTTCAGCATAAGTAAAAATATTTTGGATTAAATAATCAAGTTCTGGAAAATGTAATCCATACCATTCACGAAGTCTTGCACCTATTACATTGATGATTTTATCTAGTTCATCAAGAGCATTAATTGATTGACTGATATGGAGATCAAGTTTCTCTGATATTCGCCTTACTTTGCTAGAGGAGAAATCCAGAGCAAATTTTCGTAATTGTTTATGTGCATCCAGTTCACTTTCAGCAAAACCGGCTTGGATAAAGTAGTTTAGCTTATTTTTTGAAATTTCTTTAATTTTATCAGAAGGCAGCATGTAAATATTTATTCCATTATTTCTAAGATAGGATATTAGTCCCATATCATTACAAAATACGGAGTCATAAATACGTAATTTATCAGAAATATCAAGTATTTCAGAATAATCACCATTAGAAATTAAAATATTAGAAGAAATGATATCTTTAAATTTTTTTGAATAAATAAACTTGTCTTTGCTTTCAAATACAAATGGTCCTAACTCAGACAAGATCATGGTACAGCTTTTAGTCATTATGTCATTATTTGTAATACAAAGCCATTAAAAAATATGTCTTAAGGTTGAAAAATCTGTAGATATTAATAAATATGATTTTATCATCTTGTTTCATAATTGTTTTTTAATTTCTTAAAAAAGAAAAAGGAAGAATTTACTCCTAATACTAACAAAAAAAGCAAAAAAAAGGAAGTGGAATACAATAAGCGGCAGGTCATTCTAACCAGACAATCTGCAGATGGAATTATTACATACTCAAAAACATGGCATCCTCACGAAGGAATTCTTATTTTGCAAGGTAAAAGCAAGAAGAATGGAGAAATAAAAATTGATGGACTAGTAGTTCCTCCTTTTGCATCAAGTGGACCTTATTACTCGGGTTTTCCAACAAATGAGTTGCCTATGGATCTCTCATATATAGGAACGGCTCATTCTCACCCAGGCAGATCTAACAGACCATCGTTACAAGATTTGAATAATTTTTTTGGATTTGTTTCCATAATTATTAGTTACCCATATGAATATGATACAATAGCTGCATATGACCGCAATGGAAATAATATTAGTCTGATAATCGAATAGAGACGAACCAATAAACCGTACGAAGATCGATATGTATAATAGTTCAACATTATCAATTTATAAATCCAACATTTAAGTAAAAATATATGTGAATAATACTCTCAATATTTAGATATATATGACGCTTGAAGAATTACGTGATAAAGCCTTTTTTCAAAATACAATAGATATTTGGATAATGTTATGTAATGAAAAAGGTGTTAATTCATATGATCCTGCTAAATACACAAAATTTATTAGCTATCTAAATAGTAAAGGATTAAAGATGCAAAAGTTTCCTCTTTGTATTAAGGAATCTGGTGGCACTTTTGATAGAGGAATAGAAAAGTCGAAATTTCTGGATGCCTTATCTAAGATTTCCTCTGAAGATGCCTCAGCATATACAATTAGACTTTCTTCTGATAATATTTCGGCCATTAGAAAATTTTTTGAATAATTTTAATTTTTCCTTATCCAAAATTAAATTATTTATAGTTTAAATATATAAAGTAGGAATTTTCTGGTCTAATTTGTTAAAACTTTTTGTTATTACATCGAGAGTAAAAAATATTTATGGTTATTGAATTGTTGTTGTTGACTGTTGCATTTTTGCATTAACTGTTTCTATTAAAGCAGAAGTTTTAGGATCTGAGTTCAGAGATAATGCATGTTCCAAAAATTGTTTTGCATCAGAATATTTACCTAGATCATAAAATACTTTTCCTTTATTAAACCAAGGTTTATCCCACTTTGGTTCTAGTGATATTGCTTTATCAAAAGAAGTTAATGCTTCTTCAAATTTTCCCGTCTTGTATAAGGCCCATCCTTTACTGTTCCAAGGTTTTGCCCAGGTTGGATTTAATTTTGTAGCTTTATCAAATGCGGATATAGCTTCCTCACTTTTACCTTGATTCTGTAATGCCCATCCTTTACTGTTCCAAGGATTAGCCCAAGTCGGATCAAGAGAAATCAATTTGTCATATAGAGATATTGCATCATTGAATTTTTTCAATTTAGTAAGTGCCTCCCCTTTGTCAAACCAAATATTAAGCCAATAGGGTTTTTGGTCAGTATTTTTATTTAATGATTTAATTTGTTCATCTAGATTTCCCAGTATAACAAATGCTTTATCATATGATTCTATAGCTAAAGTATAATTGCCTAATTCATAATAGGCATTTCCCTCTTTTATCAATGGTGCAGCCCATTTTGGATCAAACGTAGTTGCATTTTTATAAGATGTTATAGCTTTAGCATAATCTTTAGCATTAAAAAAACTATTTCCTTGTTCATAAGACAATATAGCACCTCTATTTGTTGATCCCATTGAGTCTTCTGGTGGTTGATTATTATTGGATAAAGGGGAATTAGGAGTAGAAGAAGAAGAAGCATTTACTTGTGCAAATAAGGAATCGCTATTAGCAATTAGATTTAATCCAGAAATTATAAAGATCATAGTGCTGTATATAATAAATTTTTGAAAATAATTACAGAAGCTTGACATATACAAATAACCATAAAATTTTTTTATCAATATATTCATTCTTATTATTAGATTTTTCACACATAAATTTTTTTTTTATAATACATTTAGAATGATGATAGCAGTTAAATATAGAAATTAATAACAAAGTATAAAAATTATATTTTTCTCATTTTAGGATTCAATATAGAATCTATGGTATTTCCAATAAGAACAAATGCTAGACCTGTCAAGGCAATCAATATACCTGGGGGTATTAACCACCACCAGAGACCTCTTGAAGCGGCTGCCGCAGTATGAGCTTCATGAAGAATTTGACCCCATGTAGGAATAGATGGATCCCCTAGACCAATGAAGCTAAGAGAAGCCTCAGCTAGAATTGCTGCTGGAACAGATATAGCAATGCTTGCAAAAGTTAACGGAAGTAATTGAGGTATAATATGTTTAAAGATTATTTTGAGGTCAGGTTGTCCAATAAGCTTTGCCGCTTCTACATATTGAAAATTTTTTATCTGTAATGCTAGGCTTCTTGAAATTCTGACGAGGCCTACCCATCCAAACAAAATTAAAAATAAAACAATTAGAAAGATACTTTGTCCGATAAATAAAATCAATATAATTAAAATTGGCAGCGTAGGTAAAGCAATGAAAATATCATTAATTCTCATTAAGCCTTCATCTGTTCTTTTTCCTTTGTACCCTGCGATAACACCATAGACCATTCCTATAACAGTAGAAATTGTAGAAACTGATAAACCTATAAATAATGCAACAGGCGCTCCCCACATTAATCCAACTGTTAAATCTCTGCGTAATTCATCTGTGCCCATTAATCCAAATCTTTCTCCTCCAAGAATTAATTTAGAATTTAGAATATCATCTTCATTATTGAATATATAGAATTTAATATTGAAAGTATAATTTCCTTTTAGGATTGATCTGTCTTTCTGATTTGAAAATATCATCATTTCAGGTTTTGAAGGATCTTGTTTATACTCATAAAATTTCAAGTAACCAACTAATTTTTGGTGGATTAAATCATCTGTAGAAAATATCCTTCCAAAGGTTATGGTTTGATTTGTACCAGAGATGGATGGAGTAATTGAATCGAAATAAATGTCAAATTTATGTTTGTCAGGTCTTAATACTTCTATCTCAATGGCAGGAGGGGGTACTTCTTTATATAATGAATAGGTTATCATAAAATCATTTGGTGAAAGATCATAATCATAATTAATATTATATGAATGGGTAATGACTTTGATTCCATTTTCATTTGTATTAGATATTGTTACCTTATTCTCATTATCAGCAGTGTTTGAAGAAAGAATTATATGTTCAGGCGTTTTTTCACCAAAAAAGCTACCAAAGTTACTCCAGACAGGTGACGCAAGTCTAGGATTATCTATCCAATAATTTGGATTGTTCCACTCCTTAAAAGATGTGAATGGTATACCAAAAAAGGCATATATGGTCATAGACACCAAAAATAAAAGAATAACTACTCCCGCAATACCGCTTTTGCTTCGTTTGAATTCAGATAAAAAAGACGGATCATTCCTATTATTGTTATTAGCTTTCTTTTTTCTATTTCTTAATATTACTTTTTTAGTATTAGCAACTTCTACATTTTTAATATTAGAATCAGAATTATTGTTATTTTTGTTATTATTTTTATCTTCATTTAATTTACTCATTTAGTTTCACCCTTGGATCTAAATATGCATAAATTATATCTAGAAAAAAAACTGTAATAATATATATTAATGCAGAAACATAAGTAAAGCCAATAATAATAGGAACATCTTTCAATCCAATAGCATCAATAGCTAATTTTCCCATTCCTGGCCAATCAAAAACTGTTTCAACAAGATAAGCTCCAGTCCAAGATCCAGATAGACTTAGAGCTATCATTGTAACTATTGGAGGAGCTGCATTTTTTAAAGCAGATGAATAAAGTATTTTTCTTTTAGGAATACCCATTGCAAATTTTGCTTTTATAAAGTCTTCATTTAATATTCCAGAAACTATAGATCTAACGATATATGCAACAGATCCGAATCCAAGAACTACCATTGTAATAAATGGAAGAATCATGTGGTATAGCAAATCAAAAATATAAAAGGGATTATCAGGAGGAGTTAATGGTGTGGAGCGAGCTGGAAAAATATTTAGAGAAAATGCGAAAATAAATATCATTATCATTCCAAACCACCAAACAGGAATGCTATTACTGAAAACAGCAAAAATTGAATTTACTCTATCTAATTTTGATTCAGCTCGATTGGCCAAAAATATACCTAATAAGATACCTATTATAACAATTACAAGTGTTGAAGTTGTAAAAAGTAAAAGAGTCTTTGGGATTTTTTCAATCATTATATCCTTTACAGATGATGATCCCGAATCACTAACAAAAAAGCTAGATTTGCCTAGATCTAACATCATAACCTTGAATAAAGTATTTAGAAACCTATTAGGAGAATACCATGGTTCTTCTAACCCTAAATTTTTTATTTGAAGTGCAATTTGCTGATCAATATATCTCTGGCGTTCTGTAAGATCTTTAAACTCGACTTTTTGATTACTTAAGCTATCTATTACATTAAATCTTATAGTATCCTTAATTACATCATCCATTGTTGGACCCAGTAGGGAAATGGTTAGAACAAGAACTGAGAATAAGACTATAAACATAGTGATGATTCTTTTACATAAAAAAAACAAGAATCCAGAGGTCATTTATATAGAAATCAGTAATTTATATAATATTAATACTATTGTTTAATCTATATCCAGCTTGTTGATAGCTTGTCTAAAATTTATTTATTTATTTATCACTATAACATTTGGAATTATTTGTTATTAAAGTATTGATTAACAAACTAATATTTTTGTTAAAATTAGTCAAATATTATTGAAAAATAAAAAAATGGAATTATATAAAGAATAAGAATTTTCAAATTAGATTTACTATATTTGTTTATATTTAGAGAAATTAATTTAATCAACAAGAACTATTTCTAAATTACATCCACAGAAAGAACAGTATTTCAGATCAATATCAATATACCTAAAAGTGAAAAAAATAGAATCGGATGATTTATTACATCAATAGATATATCTGTTAGAATTTCATAATCAAAGTTTTTATTAAAAAAATTTTGAATATAATATTTTATAATTAGTTTCAAATAAAAGTAATACTTTCCAGAGAATAAAATTATTTAGTATAATAAAAGAAGAATTGAAATTAAAAGTTAATAATTAACCATAAAATAAATAATTCTCATGATTATTATTTTAGAGTGCTACCATTTGATGGATCCCTTTTTCAGCATAATAGAATCATCAAATGCTTATTATATTGCATATCACATATTATGAATCGTAAATAATGAATAATTATCTTTCAATCGTAAATATTATTCTATAATATTTCTTACTATTCTTATATAAAATTTGCTTTATTTTTATAAACATCTTCATAGCAAGAAGATAGTATTTAAAAAATGATCTAAAATCTTATAATACCTTAGAATAGTTTAAGTACCCAATGAGACGTGGGAGAAACCAGTCAGCTGTCATAATAATATCTACATTCCCAAATAAGGAATCCATAATACAGAATGTTAATGATCTAATTATAGAAAAAAAATTATGTGCATGTATTAGTTTAGTTCCTATAAGATCATTCTATTCTTGGAATAACAAACTCGAAGATCATGAAGAAATCATGGTCCTGTTGAAAACAACTAAATCTTTGGCTACAAAACTAAAATTAGAAATTGCAAGACTTCACCCTTATGATGTTCCAGAAATTATTGAAATTAAAATGAATGATGTCTCAAAGTCGTATTTAAAATGGATGATTGATTCAATTAAAAGCTAAAATTAAAGATAAATCTATGTTTGTAATCATTATTTAATAATTTTGGATTTAATATTTGTATAATATTTAAGAAAAATCATTTATATATTGCAAATATTTGAAGTAATAGATTATATACTATTATATCCAAAATGAAAAAATGCCAAAATAACCATAGATCATACAGACAGAAAATCAATATTGAGGGGGGAAGGAATAAATTCAAAAGATTTGGAAAACATTCATGAGAAATATTTTAACTCAAGCTGGTTTGGGTATAAAACAAAAATTAATCCTCATATAACAGATTTTAAATGGCACTAAAAAGAACATCTATTATTATATTCTGCTGAACTTATAGATGTAATGATTGAAAAT